>NZ_JBXBCF010000067.1:0-108113 GCF_056784235.1 Kovacikia sp. CALU 1929 | reverse complement strand
ATAAGTTTCGCTATTACAATTAGAATTCAGTCGTCGTTGCTCCATCGTCCACTGGAGCTATGATTTCCTCCCAGAGGCACTTGTCCATTGAAGTGTCCACTGAAATATGAAGTTTTATATCTGGATTCAACACTTCTGGTAAGGATGTAAAGTTATTCAAGAAACTCAAAGCCAAATATCAAGCGACTCAACACAAAAATTCTGAGCCTTCCAGCAAATTGTTTCTGGTTCTTAAGAACATAGAATCTACAATAACTGAGGATGATATTCTGTGGTTGGTCAATGAAGAACTGCTTGAAACAGCAGAGATCGCTAAAGCATTCCACTTTAAGATTCTGAAAGTAAAATATCAGATTGTGGGGCAATTAGCAGCCGATCCATTTTATGAAATTATGCTCAAGCTTGAGCGAGAGGAACGACTCGATCTCAAGCAAGTAATTCAACTTATTGAGGAAGGTCGTCTCTCTCGACATGGAAAAATAGCAACTACCTATTACAGGTTAGAGGCGATCTTTTATGAAAAAGAATATCAACGAACTGGCAACAGGTGGAAGCTACCCAGTGCGAGTAGTAATTGGCGTAAGGCAGATGAACCTGAAAATGCACTAAAAGTTACGGAGAATGTGGACTGGCATAAAGTTCAAGAATCCGATTTGAAATCAGCCCTTTGGGTGACAAGAGGTGCAGCATTTCGAGATCTCTGCCGGCTAGATGAAGCAGAAAACTGTGCAGTCCAAGCGATGGAATGCCAGCCTGAGAGCTACCAGCCTTACACCTTAATGGGGGCAATTCACTATGATCGACGTGAATATTCAGAGGGTGATCAGTGGTTTGCGATGGCAGTAGAACGTGGAGCCACTGCTAATGATATTGATGATGAAATTAAAAGAATTGTCAGAATGACAAAAGACAAAAATCAGCGTAAAGAAGTTGCAGAATACCTTTTTCAAAAAGATCCAAATCGCTATGGTTGGGCAGATTCATATCTTAAGTAGGAGGAAATGTGGAAACATTAATTTCAGAAATTGTGTGGAAGCTACATTTTTTATCTAAGGTTTACCACACCAGATCTATCAGGTTATGCTGTTAGTCGAGCGGGAATTTATGAGGAGCACTCCTAATTGTGCGTTACCTGGTAGACACCAAGGTCCTGCTGCGATTGATGGATCACTCTCATTCTCTTCATCCGTCAATTAGAATTGCTATCCGAATGCTGCGGCTTGGCAGACTACTGGCTTTCAATGCCGTGACAGAGTTGTTGAGGTAATTGGTGGATGACGCGCTGAAACGGGGCAAAATCGTATAACCCGTGGGACAGAATCAATGCCCCCTGAATAGCGATCATGGCATCTTCTCCGCGTTGCTTTGCCAGGGTTTCATCCAATCCTGCGGTGATCAAAACCTGGGAGATCGCCTCAATCCACTGGGAAAATGCCCACCGAATTTGGGGATGAAAAAGGTCATCACTCGATTGTTCCATCACCAGCCCTGCCCACAGACAAGAATTCTGTCCGTGATTAAAGAAGAGGCTCGTTTCCTCACACATGACCCGGAAGGCATCTATAGGCTTGACCTTGCTATCCTTCGCCGGAGCGGCTGCACCAATCAAGATCGGCAGAATCCTCGTCTCTAACCACTGATTCACCTGTGTCAGTGCAGCCTCAGCCATCTCTGCCTTGCCACCAGGAAAGTGATGGTAGAGACTGGCTTTCCCCAAGCCAGTTGCCTGGGAAATTTTTGAGAGAGTTACCCCCTCATACCCAAACTGACGAAACAGTTTGAGCAGCGTAGGCACATGGGCTTGTCTAGACATGGGCAACAAGGTAAAATTCATTTATTGACATTATACCGAACGGACGGTACAGTCGAATACATGGAAACCAAACCTCCTCTGCCTCCCTTTACGCTGGAAACCGCCAAAGCCAAAGTGCAGGCGGCTGAAGATGCCTGGAATACCCGTGATCCGGAGCGAGTTGCCGTGGCATACACTGAAGATTCTGAGTGGCGCAATCGAGCCGAATTTTTTAGTGGGCGAACTGCGATTAAAGAGTTTCTCAAACGCAAGTGGGCAAAAGAACTCGATTATCGTTTGAAGAAAGAACTCTGGTGTTTTATGGATAACCGCATTGCCGTGCGCTTTGAGTATGAGTGGCACGATGATGCAGGCTTCTGGTATCGCGCCTATGGCAATGAAAATTGGGAATTTGCCGAAAACGGACTAATGATGCGGCGATTTGCCAGTATTAATGATCTACCCATTCAAGAGTCAGAACGCAAATTCCGCTGGGAGCGGACCTAAAGTGGTGTTTAGATGAGGCAACCGCAACGGCGTGTGGATGAGGGGATGAGGGGATGGGTGGATGAGGGGATGGGTGGATGGGTTGTGACTGAAGCTTACGCAAGGGGTAATGGCTGCAAGTTGTGTTCAGTGTGTTGGCAACGACTCCAATATTAGCGTTAAGGCTTTTTGGATAGGCTTGAAGCCAAATCTGGCTAATGGGATTACGCCATTAAATCGGTTCGCAGGGATAGGACATTATTGCCAACGCGAGTAACGGAGTCTTCTAAACCGGAGAGGCGGTTGACGGAGAGGCGGGCAAATTGTCCGACATTTGTTTCCAGCGTTCCAAGTCGCCCGGTCAGGGTGCCTAAATTACCGTTTATCCGAGTGAAGTTAGTTTCGAGAGAGCCGATACGACCCGTGACCGTACCGACGTTACGGTCGATGCGGATGACGTTGGTTTCCAGTCCACCGACGCGATCACCCAGCGTATTAATATTTCGGTTGGTATTGGTCAGGTTTGCTTCCAAGCTACCAACCTGGGTAGTCAATCTGCCAACATTGCTGTTTACGGTTGTGAAACCAGTTTCCAGAGAGCCTAAGCGATCGGTCATGGTGCTCACGTTTTTGCTGACGCTACTGACCGTTGTTTCCAGGGTTTCAATATGACCTGTGAAAGTCTCAACGCTTTTATCAATTCGAGTCTGATTTGTTTCCAGGGTTCCTACTCGTCCAGTGAAAGTTCCGATGCTGTTATCCAGGCGAGTTTGATTCGTTTCTAAAGAACCGATGCGACCTGTGAATGTCCCCATATTGCTATCCAGGCGAGTCTGATTCGTTTCTAGATTACCAATCCGTCCAGATAGGGTGCCCACATTATTATCGATGCGAGTCTGATTCGTTTCCAGGATTCCTACTCGTCCAGTGAAAATTCCAATGCTGTTATCAAAGCGAGTCTGATTCGTTTCTAGATTACCAATCCGTCCAGATAGAGTGCCAACATTATTATCCAGGCGAGTTTGATTGGTTTCTAAAGAGCCGATACGTCCGGATAGGGTGCCGACGTTGTTATTAACCGTTGAAATATTTGTTTCCAAAGAACCGACGCGACCTGTGAGGGTGCCGATATTGTTGCCAACCTGGGTGACGCTGGTTTCCAGTCCAGAGAAGCGATTGGTCAGGCTACCAACATTTTGGTCGATGCCTGTGAAGCTGGTTTCCAGGGTGCTGATTCGTCCAACTAAACCGCTGATATTACCAACATCAATTTGACCCAGTTTGGTGTTCACCTCCTGGCGCAAATCGAAGCGGGTCTGGGCAATGTTCGCGAGTCCACTGGTGCCCGTGGTGGCGATCGCACGGGATGCCACCTTCAACGCTGGACCAATGGTGAACTGAGTTTCGGCGGGTAAGTCGCTGATTCCTAAACGCAAAAAATCGCTGAGCGAATGTTCGACCACTTTCCGTCCAGCCAGTTGTCCCACTCGACCCACCTGACTCTCGACATAGTCGTGAACCTGGCTGTAGACCGTATCGAGCAGGCTGCCCGTAGTGCGGGTTTGGTCTTTGATTGTTTCAAAGTCATTGTCCAGGTTGTTTTCTGATTGCAGCATTTGCTGGTAAACCTGAAACCAGGGGCGCAACCAGTCCTTGATCTGCAACTGTAAGGCAGCAGTACCCTGAACGGTTGTCTGTAGTGCCCCATTCAGTTCTGTGTCCTCTGCATGGGCATAGGCAATTACCGTCGTGGGATAGTTGAACCACCGTTCCAGGTTGTCTGCCGAATTGATGGCATCGGTCAGGCTGG
Organism: Kovacikia sp. CALU 1929; assembly: GCF_056784235.1. Lineage (NCBI taxonomy): Bacteria > Bacillati > Cyanobacteriota > Cyanophyceae > Leptolyngbyales > Leptolyngbyaceae > Kovacikia > Kovacikia sp. CALU 1929. The sequence goes on along the minus strand of NZ_JBXBCF010000067.1, from coordinate 104,025 downwards.
TGCCAAAGTTCTGGAAGTAAATGTCGATCGCCTGCTGTAAAGCCGTGTTGATTTGCCAGCGATACTGCCGCACGATTTCCTCTAGTGCCGGAACCAGTTGTTGAGGAGAACCGACATTGGGATCGAGCGATCGCAACTGAACTTCCAGGGCATCCTGCTGTTCTGGCAGCAAATCTTCCTGGGCGGGCGGCAGCAGAGTGGCACTAGCATTGCCCTCGCCATCGGTACGAACGGTAACACTCCTCCCCTGCTGGACTGTAAAACTGCCGAAGCTTCGCAGGTTGCCCCAGGTCGCCACCAGCGTCACCGACACACCAACTCGGGGTGAACCTGTCAGATCCGCCACCGTTACCTTGAGTGGAATCGATTGTCCCATCAAGGGTTGGGTTGCCTGGGTATGGAGACTGACCCGATGCTGGTTGTCCAGGGTTGCTTGGAGGGCGGCAACGGTGGCACGCAGAGTCTGGACTTCTTCTAGAAGTTGGGTTTCGGTGGTAATCATGATGCCTTCCGTTATTGGCGACCAATGAGGTTTAGATTCTTGAGCAGGTTGTTATTGACCAGCGCGTCGTTGACGGTGCCTTTGACGGTGTCGGTCGTGACCAGTTTGCCAGGTTCGATGCCCTGGAATCTTTGAACCTGAGCTTTAACGGTGTCAATTTCCTGCCGGAAGCCGCCCGTCTGGGTTTGGAGAGTAGAGAAACTGCCATTAAGCTGATTAACGTTGGTCTGCAACCCAGAAAACTGGGTGTTAAAAGCATTGAACTGCTGTTGAGTCTGCCCCAATTGCTGTTGCAGTCCGGCAATGTCGCTGGTGACACCTGCCACGTTGGTATCTGCGCGGATCGCAGCATCGCTAAAGACGTTGAAGGCGATCGCTTCTTCCACGTTCCCAATGGTTGCCAGTTGGCTGCTCTCGATCGTTTGCTGGATGTTGACGGCACTCTGGAGGGATTCTGTCAAAACATTGAGGAAGGGTTGGCTGCCTGTGACCTGGCTCAACGCCTGGTTAATGCCCTGGTAACGCTGGAGTTTGCCCAGCAACCCCAGGTTGCGCACCTGGTCATCTACTTCTTTCCGTAGCAGGGTGGCAGATTGCTTATAGTCCAGGGTAAATTTGGGCTGAAGTTGACCCACCAGCGTCCCTGCCAGATTGCCAATGGTGAGCCGGTCGAAGTAGTCCAGCACGATCCAGGGGCTGATCCAGTCGCGGAAGTTGACCTGGATTGAGCAAACGCCACTGCTCTGGTCTGCTGTGATCGGGTCGCTATCACTTTTAGCAAATGCCATAACGGTGGAACGGTAGTCCCGCCAACGGGTGCGAATCTGGTCTCCTAGTCCGGGGGCAAGTTTGCCTGTGACCAGGGCAGGATTCTTCAGATAATAGGTATCCACATAGCTACGAACACTGAGGGCATCGCGGCGATCGTATTCTTTGCTCAACACCTGAAATGCCCCTTTGACATCGGCTTCCATTGGCGTGCTTGCCTGCAAAAAGATCTCGGAAATACTGCGGTTGTTGACCTGAAGCCGGGTGGTCAGGGCAGCCGCCACTTCATTTTCGTCGTTATCGGTAAATCCTTCGGTGTGTTCTGCCCGCAGCAGCACCCGCGCAATTCCCTGGGCGTTGGTTTGCACAGAGATGGTGCGATCGCCCGCGCCCCCCAGACTCGAAAACCCGCTGGCTGGTTTCAACTGTCCCCAGGCGGTGACAAAGTCAATCCAGGGACGTTCTGCCGGAATATTGCCGTTCAAATCGGTGACGCGAGCTGTGATTTCTGCCAGTTCACCAATAGCGAAGTGGGTTTGTTTAGTCTGGAGGGTGACGTGGTAGTAGCGAGTCAGGATGGGCTGCACCGCTGTGCGGAAGCTGTTGAACTCGGTTGTCAGTCCGGTGAGTTGGGTTGTGATTTGGGAAAGCTCCTGGCGGAGGTCCGTTCCCAGGTCGGTGATTTGTTGTCCCAGCCTGGATTCGACTGCTTCGACGGCAGCCACAAGTTGGTTCCAGTCCTGGGATTTAATCAGTTGTCCGGCGGCTTTATTGCCTAGTTGATCCACAAGTTGTCCCATGATTTTTTCCTCTTAGGGTTGCCCTTTTGTACTATTTTGGATTTTAGATTTTGGATGTAGAAGCCTTGCTTAGGCGTAGTTTTAGTTTTCTATCTGCTGCACTACCCGTTTACAGCGATTTTCATTTGGTTAAGCCATACGATTCCCTACTCCCCACTCCCTATTCCCCGTCTTTGCTGTGGTCTACGTATCTAAAAACCGCTGTCAGTTGGGGTTACAAGCGTGTCTTCAACTGCCAGGGCGGTAAAAATCCCAGCGGGACGTACCTGCTGAATTCCCTGCCAGACTCGCTCCAGAATGATGGGTTCAGTGAAATCGCTGCCAGGGGATTGCTTCAGCCGTACCAAAATGGTACAAACCTGCCGGGGTGCCCAACTCATCCAGACTCTAGCCGCCGGATTGAAGGCAAAGACCGCTTCATCAAAATTGCTGGCGGGGGGAGGCGTTGCGATGTCGTAGCGTCCGGGGGGTGGGGCGGTCCGATCTGGGGGCGGAACCAGCCTCCCTTCTATCGTCCACAGGGGGCGTTCTGGCGGCAGGGTGAGAGACTCTGGCTCCAGTGATAGATAGCGCCAGGTGGAGGTGCCGACGGGCAAGCGGGGAATGGCGGCAATACCTCCGTCGAGAATGCGCTGCTCATTGGGTTTATAGCGCAGTCGTAGCTGGGTGGTTGCGATCGCCGTCTCGCTGGTAAAGGTTGCGCCATCCCAGATGCCCAGGTCTGCGATGACCTGATCGGTCCAGTAGACGTTATAGACAGCGGCTTCTGCCTGGGTTTGAGGAGAGATGGCAACCGTAACCCAGTCATTGCTGCGGTCATCAAACCGTCGCCACTGGGCGGAGGATCGCTGAAACTGCCATGCTCCCCTCGGTTCAGGTGCATCTGTCTGGAGGGTTGCTGCCTGCCCCAGGCGCACCCAGTGGGCAGTCGGTTCTGTCTGAAATTGCCACAGGTCTTTGCCGTCGTAACGCAGCAAGCCGCGATCGGTGGCAAACCAGAGAATGCCGCGATCGTCTTCTTGAATGGCAAACACTTGACCCGTTGTCAGATCTGGAAATGCCTCCAGGACGGTTTCATAGGTCAAGCTATTCACCGGACGGGCGATGTAACGGGCAATTCCCTGATCGGTTCCCAGCCAGAGGGATGTATCCGAGCCACGGTAAATCTGGCGCACGGGGGGCAAAAAGACCTGATCGGGAGGGGGCAGGCTGCTTTCCAACCGCTTCCAGTCAGGGATCTGTTCCGATCTCGCCTCCCCAGAGTACCAGTACCAGTGATCGCGTCCTGGCTGATGCTGAAATAGACCCCCTTCGCCTCCAAAGTAGAGGGTGCCAGTTTTGTCCTGATGGATGGTGTAAATGGGCGTGCCCTGGAGCGCCGAGGTCTGGATGCTGGCACTGGTGATGTCTGCCCCGATCTCCAGTTTGATGGCACCTGTGTTAGTTCCCACCCACCATTGGTCATCGGTGGTGCGGTGGATGGCAAACACCGTGGAGCCGTTGAGCGCCGAAATTGGACTGGCAACGAAGGAACCATCTTCAGGATAGAGCGGCATTGCCTCAAGTCCAGTTTCTGTGCCGATTAGCAAGACCTGTTCTACTTCGGCAAGACAGTGCAGTTCGGGTAAGTCGCTCAGGGTTTCAGTCCAGGTCTGCCCATCGTAACGCCAGAGGGTGCCCGTTTCCTCAGTGTTGTTGATCATCCAGAGGGTGCGATCGCTCGTTTGGTGGCAAGCGACTGCCCGGGCACTGGGAGATTCTGCCACGGGGAACCAGGGACCAGGCGCGGTTGGATCGGTCAGATTTAGATCCGATTGCTGAAGTCCGCTATCCGTCACGATCCAGGAAGCATGGGCGGGTTGCAGGCGCAGGGTCTGACCAGGGGCGATCGTGCCCTCGTAGGCGATTCCCAGGCGGGCAACCGCATCCCCTTCCTTGTATAACTCGATGATGGGATTCTGGGTGGCATCGATCAGGTCGGGTTGGGGTTCAACGCCTTGAATATAAAGGGTTGGCGAGATGGCAGTTATGCCTTCGTTTGCGATCGTCCAGCGCATCAGAGGACCCACCAGATCGGTCGGTGTTCCGGGCATTTGAATCGGTTGTATCTGCTGCACCAGAGGCGCAAATTCCTCCAGCCAGAAGGGAGGGTCTTGTTGCCCAACGGGAGCAGACAAGTTGGCTGGCAACCGGGTAGCTACCACCCGCCTCAGAGCATCCAAAGTGCCCAGTCCATTGCGGTATAGATCGATGGTGCGACGAATTCGCTGGCGATAGACCTCAATCGTTTCCCGCAGGGGGCGCGGCTCCTGCCAGGGGGGCAGGGGTAACAGCGTTGCCAGGTATGCCAGATCATGGATGTTGGTGCTGTCGGGCAGACTTTCGGCAATCTGATTGGGATAGGCTTCGTCCAGCAAGCGGCGGTTGAGCCGGGTGGCACCCGTGCCCACACTTTGTTCAGCCTGCCTGCGGGTTTCCTCGCTCAGCGGCACACTCGTAAAGCGCTCTGGTGTGTACAGGCTACGTCCCTGAAGCCGTCGGTTCAACTCACCCACTAATGCCGTTTTGAGTGCCTCAGGCACTGGACTAGATGGACTAAATGCCGTCAATTGTTGCAGTGTTTCGGGTGAGAACTGATCACGCAAAAATTGGGACAGCGGATCAGCGGCATTCTGCAACTGAGTGACCAGTCCGGCAGCATCGATCAAATCGCTACGAGCCAGAAGATAACTGGGACCGGGAAACGGCAGCCCACGTAGGTGACGGCTCCGCATGACATAGGGGCTATACAACGCCCGGTCGGCATAGTCCAACCAATGAGATTGCAGGACATCACTGGCTTCCAGGTTCATTTGCTCCAAGGCGATCGCCACCGCCTGCAAGTAGTGACTAAGTAAGCCAGTATCCCCCTCTTCAGGACGGTAGAGGGAAGGGAGGCGATCGCGAAGTTGATTGAGGGGAGACATGGGAGGGGAGGGGGGGAGGAGTTGAGAGTTGAGAGTTGAGAATTGGGGGAGGTAAGGGGTGGAGAGTGGAGAGTCGGGAACAGGGTGAAGTGGGGGCTAGACCTCCGAGGTTTTGAAAACCTCGGAGGTCTCCGGAGGCGCTACAACTAACAACCAAACAACTCTCTCCTACTCCCTCTCGACTTCTACCGATCCCAGGGAGATTCGTTCTATTGGGGTGAGTGAGTAAGTGGGATCGGTGGAACGGGTCAAAATCTGGCTGATGCCGCTTTCCTGGGTGAGGATGAAGCGAACCTGGTAGGGGGTGATGGTGGTTTCGCTGGGAAGGGTGGGGGGAGGGGTAGTGGTGTCGTAGGACTCCAGGGAAGCGGCGGTTTTGTTGGGCAGGGGAATGGTGTGCAGCAGTTTGCCGTAGGTCAGGATGCGTTTAGCGCGGTCTGTCTCTGGTGCAGTGGGGGGTAGTTCGCTGGCGTTGAGGGTATTCAGATAGGTGAGGGTTTGGGTCAGGGCGGACTGAATGGCGGTTTTATCGGGGGCGGTTTGGGCGGCTGGATGGGTGACAACCACCGAGAGTTGAGTGGGCAGGGCGGGGTTGGCAATTTGCAGGTTGCCCAGAATGGTGGCAAATCCGGCGATTTGCAACTGACCCGCTGTGAAATCGAGAACGTTTTCGTGGATGTCATCGAGGGTGGCGCTGAGGAACCGTATATCCTGCACCTGGGGAATGCTGAGTATCAGTCCGACGAGGCGATTGAGGCTGGCGGGTTGTTTGGCTGGCAGGCGATCGAAGTAGTCGGTCAGGGTTTCTCGCACTGCCCGTTGGGCTGTCCGCAGATCTGGCTCAATCAGCCCTTCAGCGGTGCTAATTTGCATTTGCAGGTTCACTTTACGAGGGGGTTGCACGCCCGTGATCAGAACCTTAACTCCAGCCGGACGGGCATCTTCGATCGCCCGCAGAAGGCGTTGTTCCTGTTCTGGCGGTAAGACTTCGGCATGGAGCGTGACTTCTACCCGTCCAGGAGCTACTTCTTCCACATCGGCATTGTTCAATCCCTGGCGGGCGATCGCCTGCTTAATGGCACCCAGGGTTGCCCGTTCACTACCGTGGAGAAAGTTTTTGGTGCGGGTGCGGAGTTCGGTGTCGGTTTCATCCTGGGTGGCGATCGCCGTGGGTGCGGGATTGGTGACACGGGCAATTCCGGCAATGGGAATGGGCAATACTGTAAGCTGATCTGCCTCCAGCCGTGGGTTTTGCTCTAAATCTCGCACGGGGACGCGAATCGTCGTTTGCCCAACGCCCATCGTCACAGCGGCGGTTGTTTCATACTCCAGATTGCCATCTGCGGTGATAATTCGGGTGCCAGCGGGAATTTCGATCGTGCCAGGGGTAGCCAGCGATCGCTGAAATTCCACTTCACCCACCGCCCGACCACCCCGGATGCGATCGATTCTCAGCAATGCCACAACATTATCCAGTGCTTTGCCAGAAGCCGTATCAATAAAGCCCGACTCGTAGACCACTTCTAACTGGGCATAGACACGGGCAAGCTCCAGGGCAGTGGTTTCTGCCAGGGTGCGCACGACACTGCCGGTTTGAATGTCGGTCAGAACGGGTTGTGCCTCAGCAGGGTAGTAGTTGATGTTCAACAACGTGTCTGGGTCGGGCAGGTCTGCCCCAGGCTTCCATTCCAGCACCTGCTGATCGACCAACTGGTAGTCCACATCCTTACGGAACAGATGGGGCTGCCCATTGCGACTGCCATAGACGGAAATAATATCCGCTACGGGAGGCTGCTGCAAATTGTGCTGTAAAGGGGAAGCCAGCGAAGCAGAAGCCCCCTGGGGGGGAAAGGGATGGGATTCTGCCGCAACCCCTTTCGTGATGGTTGTGAGCAGATTATCCAGAACTTCTGGGAAGGTGCGTCGTCTAAAACTCATTGCCCTAACTCCAATGTGAAGGGTCCGATGGTAACGGTTGGGGTTGCGCCGATCGGCTTAACTCGTAGCAAAACATTGACCTGGTGCCGAACCGCTTCCTGGGTGCGGCTCCCTTCAACCGGGGTGACCGTCACCTCTGTCACTTTCTCGATCCGGGGTTCCCGTTGCAGGGCATCCAGAATGAAGAGTTTGATCAGGTTGCGGGTGGTGGGGGTGTTTTGGCTACCAACAAGTTCATGCAGCCGGGAGCCATACTCCGGATGTGCCAGGGTTGCTAACTCGCCCTGGGGGGTCAGAAGTCGCAAAATAATTGCCTGTGCCAGGTTGTTCTCACCACTTATACTGCCGATATCGGTAAGCATTCTGGGCTGTTTGGGAACGCGCCGCTGCTGGGTAGCAATTTGATAGACCGGGCGCAACTCGGAGTGCTGGAGTTGCAGGCGCATATCGGTGAGTAGCTGGGGGTTGGGGTCGGGAGGCATGGGAGGGGAATGGGGAGAGGGGGAGAGGGGTGAGAAGGTGTGGAAGGGGAAGGAAATGTTTCAAGAGTTTGGCTTCGCCTGTAAAAACGCTCTATGAATGTTCTACAGAAGGGGTAAATTAACCGCCAAGCATGACGGTGCTGACGGCAATAACGGTGCCAACCGGCAAGTCGGCTGGGTCATTGCAGGTGAGGGCTGTGTCACCATTTCGGGCGGCAGGTTTGCCATTGATGAAAATGCTGCTGCTGCCCAGTTGAATCGTGGCTCGGTTGGCGGGTGGTTTTTGAAAGGGTCCACCCTGGGGAATGTGGGCGGGGGTGTTTGTCGCGGTACTGCCCTGGACTGCCGCTGGTTTGCCCTCGAAGTTGACATCGGGGCTGAGGGAACCGTCGATCTGACCTGTAAATGGATGGGGCAGGGGGGTTGGTACCGGACCGCCGGGGGAAGGAATCATGATGATGTGGGTGTCGGTGGCGATGATCTGATCGCCTTGTTTGGCGGCGGGTTGTCTCATGGGGTGTGGGGTGAGGGGTGAGGGGTGCCCAGACCTCCGAGGTTTCCAAAACCTCGGAGGTCTAGATCTGTTTTTGAATCAATTAATGTTGACGGTGGGTTGTCCCTGGATGTTGACGGTGCCGCCGTTGAGGTTGAGCTGGCTTTGGGCTTCCAGGGTGATTTCGTTGCCCTGGATCTTGACGTTGCCCTGGCTTTGGAGGGTGAGGGCACCGTCGCGATCGATTTTGACGATCGCCTTTCCCCCATCGACGTTGACTTCAACTACGGGGTCGTCATCCCGGATGTTGACCGAAATCCCATCTCCAAGCTGGAATAGGAGTTCGCGGCGATCGCCACTATGTAGCTCCACATGCACGGCATCGCTGTCTCCAGCATCCAGCGGTAGATGCAGGATGGATTGCCCGACATCATTCACAGGTGGACGGTCTTCGTCGTTGTACAGGCTGCTGGTGATCACGGGGGCGTTAATGTCACCGCCGATAAACTGCACCATCACCAGATCTCCCACTTCAGGAATGCTGGCACTGCCGAGACGAGCCGTGGCAACGGGTACCTGTTTCAGTACCATTTCTGAATCACGCAGTTTCACAGTGCAGGCGTAGTTATCTGTGTCTGAATCACTGGTATGGGGATGGGACTCCTGCACGATCGCCAGCTCGGCGGTGCGGATGCGTCCCAGTTCTTCTCGGACGATGCGTTGGAGAGTTTCGAGGAGGGTGAGGGGCATGGGGGAGGAGGGGAGGAGGGAGGAGTTGAGAGTTGAGAGTTGAGAGTTGAGAGTTGAGAGTTGAGAGTTAGGGAAGGTAATGGGTGATGGGCAATGGGTGAAGGCTGTATGGCTTTGTTCAGAAGGGGAGACCAAGAACTACAGGTTCCTGACACCTAGCACCTCACACCTAGCACCTAGCACCTCACTCCCCACCCCCTACAAACTCAATCAAAGTCGTAAATCCGTGAGGTTTGGAGAATTGGTGGCGCAGGTGTTGAACGAGGAAGGTGCCGTTGAGGGCAGACTGGGGAGCATCGGTGATGGCGATCGCGCTGCCGACGACGACTTTGGGGGCACCGGGAACGAGGATACGTCCCATCAGGGTTTGCCGCTTGGCGGCGGTGGCTCTGCTTTGGGCTGACTGTTGGGCGGCATTTTGGCTGCGAAGGGCGGGATCTGAGATCTGTCGCTGGGGGTTGCCTGACCCGCCACTGCCTTTGACAGAGGTAGAATCTTTGACCAGCCAGTTCCAGGCGTTTTGTCCCTGGCTCCCAGCGGCACCCTCTCCAATCGCGGTTACAGTGCCCACAACCGTTGTGGATTGAGTAATCTGGAGCGAGACAATATCGGTACCAAAGACAAAGGTCTGGACCGGCTGCCCGCCCGTAAAGGGGACAAATTTAAGTTTGTTTGCCGGGGTGAAGTAGGCGAGGAAGCCGCTGGTTTGAGCCAGGGTCGCGATGTGTTGGTATGCCGAGCGGCGATCGTCGAGGGCATAGAACGGGAAGTTGATGCCATCTTCCAGACTGTCGGGATTGATGTTGGCTCGTCCTGTCAAATCACGCACGATGTCACCCGCTTTCTGCTGTTCGTAGCTCTGGTTCAGGCGCAGCTTTGCCAGGGCGGCTCCACCGTTGGTTGCCGTCAGCCGGGTCATGCCTGTCAGGCTGTAACGGATTTGTTCAACCTGCCCGGTGAAGACTGGCTCGTTTGCATCATCTTCGTAGCCAAGAGAGACGCTGCTAGTGTCACCGACTGCGACGGTGGGTGCCTCCGAGTCAGCGGATAGATAAATTTCCAATACATCGATGCCAGCAGCCAGTCCAGTTTCGAGGGCGATCGCCACCACACTCCGCTTCCAGGCATCCGCACCACCCCCTAAATCGACTCCCAAAGCGCTACTGGCGGAAGCGGCTAAACCACCCAGGGGTGAGTTATTGCCGCTACTACCGCCAAAGCTGACCTCAAAGGTGGGTCGCCGGACGGCAGCAGGGGCGGTGTTGGTGGGGAGGAGGGAGGAGAGCATGGGGGGAGTTGTTAGTTGTTGGTTTTTGGTTGTTAGTTGTTGGTTGTTAGTGAGGGGTAAGGCAGTAAGGACAGGAGTGGTTGGTATTAGTGAGGGGTGAGAGGTGAAGGGAAATTCAAAACTTAAAATTCAAAACTCAAAATTTTCAACTCTCAACTCTTTCCTCACACCTATCACCTATCACCCTCCTGGTTGCTCGACGCCGTAGTGCCTTGAATCGGTCAGGGGAGGATGGGCGACGCGGCGCTGTCCGGGGTTGGTGGGGTCGGGTTCGGTTAAGACTCGCTGGACGCGGATGACGGTGCGGTGTCCGGTGGCAGTGATGGCGGGTAAACCACGGACATTGCCAAAGTCGAAGTTCCACCGGAAATCGTCGATTTGAGTCTCTAGCAGTTCCATATCCCGTTGGATGGTGTCCTGTCCTCGTAGCCATGCCATCCGTTCGGCGGCAGTTCGCAAGACAGGGCGATCGCTTCGATCTTCAAAGCGGAGGATGAAGGTGTAGGTGCGATCGCGGACCTGGTTGAAAGGATCGCCCAAAATGTCCTCGCCGCCTCGTCTGCGGGGAGACGTGCGGGAAAGGGCATCGCGCCAGTTCAGGGGTGGATCAAACTGGCTACCATCGCCGTGTTGCTGTTCAAACTCGGCGGCGAGATCGCGGGGGCGCTGGTCGGGATGAAAGCTGATAATCCAGATTTCATCCAGAAATTCCTCTGCCTGGTTGGGGAGGCGACCGCTGCCAGGTCGCCATGCCAGGGGATGAAAGGTGTAGTGCTGGATGTGTTTGGGTGCCCGTACTACAGGGCGATCGCGGTCTTGGGCGCGGAGGTTGACAATCTCCTGGGGAGTGGCACCCGCGGGTATTGTCTCGGCGCTGCCACCGAAGGCAACACTCAAAAATCGCAGCATGTTCTGTTGCCGACCCAGGGCACAGCCCCGAATTCGCAGCAGTGTATGTCGATCTACGACCGTATTGGGCAGGGCGGGAAAGTCGCCGTTTGCGATCGCCCCTTCCAGGCGGGTGGGTCCAGCCGCCCTCACCGCTGGGGCAAGATCAACATCGGTGGGCAAGAGCATCAGGCTCATGCTGCCCATTTCAGTGGCGTGGGTGACAAGGTTAATTTCGCCCCAGGGTAGTCCATTGCGGGGTCGGTGATTATCCAGGTAATCTCGAATGTCACGCAGGCTACGTTGCCGGGGAGCCTCATGAGTGGCGGGGTTGAGGGCAAAGTAGGCATAAGCTGCCCGGTAGAAGCAGCCCACTGACCCACCACAGCTTGCTTCGGCATCTCCCATGACAAAGACGATGCTCTCTCGCACATCCAGTTTGTGAACTGCCATCACGGCGGGTCCGGTTTGGGGATGGCACAGCACCATCAGGTAAATCGCCAGTTGCGCCACTGGGGGACGGTGTTCTGTGACTTCGGCGATCGCTTGGGTAGCGGTGGCGGGGGTAATGACCAGAACATCGGGGAGGGAACTGAGCCACTGGAAAGTTCCAGTCCCCCCCGCTATGACGGCTTTGAACCGGGTAGGTGTATCCAGGGGAATCAGTTGGGGTGCCGGGTCAGTGCCATTTTCAGCTTTGATTTCGACGGTGATGGCGGGTTGTCCGACCGAGAGGGAATAGGTCTTTTCAACTCTGCCATCGACTTTGACATCCAGCAGCACATCGGGCTGAGTCCCGGCGGTTGCGGAGATGCCCCGGATGGTCAGCAGGGATTGGGTGTTGCCGGGAAAGGATTTGAGATGGGGGTCAGTCTCGCCGACAAACTGAATTTCACCCGTGGCGTTGGGTTGCTGACGCAGGATAAGTTCCACCGGATGGGCATCATCGGGTTGACCGGGATTGTTGATCCGCTCCTGGAACCATTCAATGCTGATAAACAGGCGCGAGTTGGTGTCCGTGGGAATTTGATCCGAGGCGGCGATCGTGATCCTGGGTAAAAAATGGGTTTTGCAAATGGTGCCCCGTGTCACCCTGGCTTGAAATTGCTCGTATGGCATCTTGGCTCACCCCCTGTTTATGCCGCTGGCTGCACGTTAAATCGAACTTGAACTGAGACTTTGGCACCCAGGTTGTTTCCAGTCCCCGCCCAGGTTTTGGTGACTGTACGGAGTTCATAGAGATAAACCTTTCTCAGGGTGGTTTCCCGGTCGTCAGTTTTCTCCGGTAGACCTAACCGTTCATCGGTGTCAAAGTCAGGCTGGTAGGTAACGGTTAGAGTTTCTGCTGTGCCTGCGGTTCCTGCCGGAGCGGTGTAGGAAATTCTGGCAATGCCGTTGGTGTTCGTCGCCCGGTACAGGTCGGTAGGTGGTGGGGTGGCGGGTGCCCGGACTCCATGCCGGGGGGTAGGGGGTGCCCCTGCCGGAAAGGCATAGTGGGCAGCATTACCCACCTGAAACTGGAGGTTGTAGCCCGCCAAGGGGCGATCGCTACCATCCGTAACCTGGACAATCAGAGATTTGGTTTCCCCCTCGCGGATCGGCACTTCAGACGCAACTGGTGTCCCAGGGGCGGTACTGGAGGTGCCTTCCGAGAGGGCGATCGCAGGCATTAGTTGATTGTTGAGTTCGTAGATTGCCTGAATTGTCGGTGCCAGGTCGGGAAACTCCAGGTGTGCCTGTGCCAGGATTTGTTTCAAGTAAAGGCGCGTACCCTGGTTGAATTCGGCACTGGTGGGACGGTTGGGAAACAGGCGCAATGCCTTGCGTAGCAGTTTGACAAAGCGTTGACTTTCCGCTTCGCTGACAAAGCGATTGTGGGCGTACCAGAAGTTGGAGGAGTCCGCGAAGAGGATGTCGGGTTCTACGATCGCATGGTGAACCTGCCACAGGGTATTGGCAAAGTAACCCTCGTTTTCCATCCCCTTACCAGGGGCATCAAAGGTGGGCAGTGTGCCCGTCGTTGCTCCCCCAAACAGATACCGTTCCATCGCGGGATCACTGGGATTGGTAGAAACGCGGGTCAGGTTGCTGGATAGCCCGCCTGCCATCGGAAACCCCCGCAGGCGGTTGGTGGTAGTAAACTCAGACCCCCAAAACATTTCGTGGTACTCGGCAAGCCCTTCACTGGCTGCCAGATTGGGGTGAATGATCTGGTAAATGGTATGACTACCGCCCTTTTGGGCGAAGGGGGGGTAGGGCTGGGTGGAGCGATCGAAAACCCAGTGCGCCCACTCATGCACCACGACCGAATCATCCCATGCCTCAATCGTGCGTCCCTCTGTGGTTGGGTTCCCGGCACTATCTAGATCCCTGCCCAGCTTGATCACATCGCTGTCCCAGGGATGGAGTGCCCCCCGTCCGTTGGTTAAATCCACATCTAGCTTGCGTGCTCGGTCATGATCGCCCCAGCGGTGGGGGGACTCGTCGGTGCGGGTCAGGTGTCGCAGCCAGCGTTGTGCCAACCGCAGCACTTGCATAACGTTGATTGCCGCATTGGTGCTGTTGGTGGCGCTCAGGATCTGGTGGCGCTCGTAATGATCGCGGGCAAAGTCGGAAATGGGTTCAGCGATGAAGTTGTGGGCATCATCAAAGATGCTCAGATCGCCCACATTAACCTTTAGCTGGCGATGGATATCTCCACTCCAGTCAGCTTTGGTATATGCCCGCAGGGAAATATCGGGTTCGCCTTCGCCCAGGTCAAACAGGTTCACGGGCAGATGGGTAAAGGTGCGAATTAACCGGATGCGATCGCGTTCCGTATCTGCGATTGCCAGCAATCCCCTGGCATCCACCACGGCTCGACTGGGAGCCGCCAATACCAGCATTCGTGCCAGTTCGGGGTAGTAAACGGAGCTGGAACCCACATCCTGCCGCAACAGGTTTTTTAAGTCCCAGAAGGCGATCAGGGTGCCGTCCGGTTCTGCCCGAAACACCATTTGCTGGGCGCGATCGGTGACAATCAGCTTATTGTCTGAGTCCACCGAGATGCCGCAGGGCTGCCGGGTCACTGTGCCTGTTGCACCAGGAGCGGTGAGAGTGAACTGGCGCAAAAATCCGTGGGTTGCGTCCAGGCAAACAATTTGTCCGTTGCCCGTGTCAGCGATGTAAACGTTGCCTCGCTCGTCGATCGCCACATCCTCTGGGGTGGATAGGGTGACACTGCCTACCGTGCTGATGCTGCCCGTAAAGCTGCCATCCCGCCTGAGAGTCTGGATCCGATTGTTACCCCGGTCAGCCACATACAGGATGGGTTCCACCCGCTGGGCGATCGTGATTCCACGCGGGTCATTGAACTGGTTTGCCGCCGCACCCGGACCCGACCCCAACTCCGTCTGAAATGCCAGAGCGGCATCGTATTGGCGGATGCGGTGGTTGCCAGAATTGACCACAAACAACCTGCCCTCCGGGTCACGTACCAAACCCACAGGCTGATCCATCCCGGTCGCGGCGGGAGCAGTTGCGGCAGTCAGCACACCGGCTGGATTGCGCTCATACACCAGTACCCGGTTGTTCCCGGTATCACTGATCCACAGCCTGCCATCCGAGTCATAGTAAACAGACTGGGGAGCATCAAAGTGGCTGGGGTCGGTTTTGGCGGTCCAGGGATGACCCACCACACCAGGATCGGTGATGGGAATGGTGGCATCGGGTAGGGGGTTGCCGCTGGCGTTGAAAACCCGACCCCGGATCACACGGTGGTTAACGGCATCGCTGACATAGACCTCACAGCGGGCATCCACCGCAACAGAACCAGGGGTGAAGCGAGTGCCACCGGAGTAGGTATGCTGCCAGTGAACCAGATGGGTTCCGTTGAGGTCGAGGCGTTGCACCCGCTGATTCCCCGTTTCTGCGACATAGAGATACTGACTCTTGCTATCCACCGCCAGGGCAACGGGGGTATCAAATTCGCCTGTGCCGTTGCCGCTGCTGCCACCGGCTGCGCCCCAGGTTGCCTCATGGCTATAGGTAGAACTGGCACTGTTGAACGCCCACCGGGAAACCCGATGCAGGGCGCGATCGCAGACAAACAACCGCCCTTCCCGGTCTGCTGCGATTGCCACCGGCTGACTGAACTGGTCAGGGTTGGGAGGAGTGGCACTGGCAGTCCCAAAACTGGTGAGCAGATTGAGGGCAACATTCAGCCCGGTGGTTGCCCGGTTTGCCTGGTTGCTACCGCTGGTTGTCAGGTCAATCCGAAACACATGCACCTGCTTCCCGGTGGCATCGGCAACCGCCAGCAGGTCAGGTTCATCCACTGCCCGCCGCGAGACCACCGCCAGTCCCATCGGCTGACCAAACAGGGGCAACCCACCCACGGAAGGACTGAAACTGGCACTGCCGCCAATGTTGCGCAGGCGATAACGCCCCTTGGTGCCTGCCAGCACTCCATCGGTCCAGTCGGGCTGGAATAGTAGAAGCCGCCGATTGCCTGTATCGGCAACAAACAGATTGCGGTACTGATCCACCACCAGACCCGTGGGACTGTTAAAGCTGGAGGTCGAAGGGGCGATCGTTTCACACAACGTACCATCCGGGTAAAATCGCCGCACCACGTTGCCATCGATCAGAAACATATAGCCATTACCATCCACCGCAACGGAACCTGCCTGCTCAAAACTGCCCCCTCCCAGGGTCCCGACCGGCATTCCCGGTGGGTCTAACCAGGCGCGAGGAGTCGATGCAGGCGGATCGGGCAACTGATCCAGGGCACTGGGTGCCGTGGGATAGACATCAAAGTAAGGGTAGGTTTCTCCGGCAGGCACAGCAACGCCCGGGGCTGGGGTCGGGTTCATCCCAAAGCCCGTCATTGTGTCATCGGGGTTGAGCCAGTCAATCCAGAGAAACTCGTCATAGTCTGCCAGGTGGATGCGTGCCGTGTCCTGGGGTAGGGCTACCGGATTGCGCTGACCAGAGGTGTCGAAGTCGGCGTAGGCAAGCCGCAGTTGGCAATCCAGCCCGACAAAAATCTCCAGTGGGTTGGTGGCATCGGCATGGGCACTGATGCGGGGAATTCGGTGGTTGACGTAGTGGCGCGTGACCCATTGCCCCGGTAGGGTGTAGGGGCTACTGCCGGAAGGCACCGGAATCGAGGCGATCGCCCGTTGAGCCGCGGGAATAGTGATCGTAAAGTAGGGGTTGAGGTGGTCTTCTTTGGTTTCGTCGTAGTTCACCACCACCTGCGCCAACCCATTGCTATCCGTGGTGTGGCTACCATCGGAGAGATTGGGGTCCCACAGCCAGCCCTTTTCTTCACACAGCAGGCGGGCATTGGGAATGGGAATCATCCGCCCCCCGACTGGATCAAAGGTCAACACCTTAACAAAAATCGTTTTCGTGACCGTGGTCATCCGATGCTTCCTCCTATACTGCCGCTGGCACTGCCGCCGCCACTCAGGGCACCTCTGGCGGCCCCCAACATTTGATCAAATGCCCGCTCTGTTTGCCCCAGGCTGAGTTCAAAGGATTGCTCCAGTTCATCCAGCTTGCCGACCAGGGGCAATAGAATCACTGTGAAATCGATCGCCGCCAGTAATTCCTGAACGGACTGCCACGCCTGGTTTAGGGGTGGAGCCAGAATGGTGCGTGGATTGACATCCATCAGCAGTTGTTGCACCTGTTCCAGGGCAGTCTGCAAACCTGCCAAAACCTGGGATGGTACGGTACTGGCAACCACTAATTCCAGTTCGTGATGCATGGCATCCAGATCCGCCACAAACCGGGTTGGGTCCAGTGCCGCCACGATCGCCCGCAAATCACTCAATGCCCGGTCAATGTCGCCTGCCAGAAAGTCGATGCGGATGCTGCTGACAGTCGCCTGAATCCGGTCGAAGATTGCCTTGACCTGGTTCAGACTGGCTTCAATTTGTAGCCCTTCCACCAGTCCCAGCACCGCTTCGTAGCTCTGGTCTAGCTCGGTGGCAATATCCTGGGGACGAATGGGAATTAGTTTGTTTTTCAGAGCTGTGAATCGCTGATCCAGTTCTTCCAGAAACCGGGTGGGGTCTGCCAGCCGCATCACCCGCTTAAAGGTTTCTGGGTCCAGCAGTTCGCGGGCGTAGGGGGGTAACAGCCCCAGCAGGCGATCGCGCAGTTCCGTATAAAGCTGGCTCAGGTTGGGCAGTTGCATTGCCTGCCGCATCCGTTGCAGTGCCGTCAGCAGATCCGCATAGGTGGCAAACAGGTCTGCCAGCAGGCGATCGGGATCCATAAACTGAACGGCGATCGACAACCGCATCTCATCTCCCTGCACCTCCAACTGTTGGTGCAAGTCAAAATACTGCCCTTTCAACTGGCTGTAGCGGGCGGGCAGGTTGAGGTTTGTAAGGGCGAGAATCACCCCATCCAACTGTTGCTGGATCTGACGGCTGATGGCATCCGGTTGCAGGCGTTCCAGCAGTTGCAGCGGTGCCTGAAACATCTGATGCAGGGCAGTAATGGTTTGCTGCTGCACGGTTTCCAGAAATTGCAGTAAGGGTGCAGCCAGTTCCACAATGGGCTGGAACACCACGGAGGGCTTGAACCGATCCAGTTCCCCTTCCAGTTGGGCAAACCCTGCAACCAGCGGTTGCAAAAATTGGAAAGGGCGGATGTCGCGCAGATCTTGTTTCACCTGCTCTACGGATGCCAGTAGATCGTCGATCGCCCCAGTGATGTTAAAGCTGGCAATACTGGCTTTCAGTTGATCCAGCAGGGAAATCAGTGGATTCAAGATTTCCCGTCCTTTCAAGGTGTTGACAGCAGTGGTGGTTTCCTGAAAGGCAGCGGCAACGGGAGCAGCCAGAACCGAGGGCTTCAACTGTGCCAGAGGTTGCTGCAAAAATTGCTGGTGTAGTTGATCCAGCGGTTGCAATAGGGAGGCGATGTTGAGGGACCCAACCGCCTGTTCGATCGTGTCAAAGGCGGAGAACAGAGCATTCAAAAGCTGGTCGGGTTTGAGTGCATCCAGCAGACCAATTGCCTGTTCGTACTGCTGCTGTAACAGGTCGATCGCCTGCCGGGGAACTGCCTTGACCTGTTCAAACTCATCTTTTAAGGGATTGCTGATGGCAACGGTGAAGTCAATTTGAATGATCACATCCAGCGCGACTTTGAGTGCTTCCCTTAGTAGCGAGTTGAGCGATTCTGGATTGATGGAGCGCAACTTTTCGGTATTCTCTTCAATCAAGCCAAGCACCGGATCAATTACAACGCTGAAATCGATCGTGCCCAGGGCATCGAGGATTTCCTGAATCTTCTGTTGCAGTTCAGCCATCAAATCTGGAATGTTGAGGTCAGACAGAAACTCGGTAAACTGCCCAATCCCCTCGACGGCTGCATCCTTTGCGGTGGCGATCGCCCCTTCCACCGGTTCTAACAACCCACCCAACTGACCGAGAAACTGATTCATGGAGGTTTGAAACTGGTTCAGGGAACCTGCCAGACTGGGGGCAGCGGGATTGGCTGGATCTCCCCCAATCGCAGTCTGGGCAGAGGTTAACACCCCGCGCAAGTCCTGCTCAAACCGGAACTGGAAGGAACCGTCTGCCTGGAAATCACCCAGGTTGCCAGCCAGCGATCGTGCCTCCTGGGTCAGGTCGTCAAAAAATGCTTGCAGTTGCGCTAACAGTTCATTGACGCTTTGCTGCAAATCCTGGACTGTGGCTTCGGCGGTTCCAAGTTGGGTTTGCAACCCATTCCCAATGGCTGAAATGTTGACCTGTTCAATCGTTTGGCGGGTAGTTTCAAAAAAGCTGAGGATTTCAGTTCGCACAATCGAGAGGTCTACCCCGTCAATGGCGCTATCAATCCGGTCAAACAGGGCATGAAAAGGATCGTCAATCCGCCGTACATCCTGCACCTGCACACTAAGCGCGGCTTCCATTTGTTGCCGCAAAAAGTCTTCCAGGGCATTGGGTTGCAAAATGCGGGCATTGGCAATCTGGCGGATCAGGCTCATCAAGGGGCGCAACTGCTGCTTCAGATCGTGCAGGGTGGCAACCGCTGCCATTGCCGTATCGCGAAATTCAGGGAAGTCGGCATCAACCTGCGCCAGGGTCTGGCTGTAGGCAGCGGTAACAGTAGTGAAGCCAGTGGTGATGCCCTCGGTCAGATCCGTTGGCACTGCCGTGCCCAGAAAGTCATCCAGAAAAGCCAGCAAGCGCCGTATTTGGTCAAACCCAAGGGCATCCAGGAGGCTGTCCAGAGATCGCTGCACCACCTGCACCACCAACGCGGATGGGTCGGCTGAGTCCTGCGCCTGTTCAATCAGCGGCATCAGCACCCGATGTTCTTCTTGAACAGACTCAATCCAGCCCCGGATCTGTTCTGCTTCTGGACCTTCAAGGCTGCCCAGAATCCGCAGAATTTGATCCAGCAGCGTACTGGCGATCGCGGTGCGATCCGGGGGAATGCCCTCAGAAATGCTGCGAATCTGTTCTAACGCCTGCTGCAATTGCTGCACCACGTTTCCCGAAAAGGTGGCATTTGTCTGGCTGATTTGCTGCTCAAACCCAGTCAGTGCTTCGGTGGGGGGAGCCTGTGCCCCTGTCCGCAGTTGGGTTAATAGTCCGGTTGCCTGACTGACTGCCCCCGCTGCATCAAACTCCAGGATGGCAGGAAGCTGCTCGGTCAACTGGTGTTGAAACGTCTCGACCTGTGCCGTGGGCGAAACCGATACCAGGCTGCTTGCCCCTGCCAGACCAGAACCCGTCGCTCCGCCGCTGCCCGGTTCGCCCAGAAGTTGCTGCACTCCTGTAAACGTTTCTTCCAGGGTTCCAATATTAATGACGAGCGATCCTTCTGGCATGGCTATTCTCCGGTTCCAAAAATGGTTCTCAGGGGTTCCAGGACTGTATCCAGTCCATCGACAGCACTGCTGACCCCTGCCAGTGCCCCCGTTAGCGGCGCGGTTGGATCGCTAAAGTCGGGGATGTTGCCCAATCCTTCAATCACGTCCAGTGCCCCGGTGACGGTATCGAGAAAGCTACCTGCCTGATCGAGTAAGCCGGTGTCTAACCCTCCCAGCAGATTGGGCGGTGGGGGTGGGGGTGGACTTTCGCGCAGTACCAGCAGGTAGTCGGTCTGGTCGGGTTTGGAGCCGTTTTCCTGAAAGTGCAGGGTTTCGATGATGACGTACTGCACTTCCGTGGCGGTGACAATATCGGCAACAAAGGTGACGGGTTGCCCCTCGCGAAACTTGCCGCGCAATTCTTCTAGAAATTCGTTGCGAACTTCATCGCTGTAAAGGCTACCTGCGATCGCGACTCGTGTGGGGGCAGTGTTCATATCCTGGAACAGGCTACCCACTCGCCCTGGCACTGCCAGTTCGACAAAGTTGCGCTGCTCCAGGCTCTGGATGGAGGCAATGCGAGGAATTTCCCAATCTCCCAATACAGGTTTGACGTTCATAGAGCAGAGGTGAGGTGAGGGGTGAGGGGTGAGGGGTGAGGGGTGAGAAGGGACTGGAAGTTACAGCGATTTTCATTTGGTTAAGCCCCACGATTCCCTACTCCCCACTCCCTACTCCCCTTCTTTCCTGTGGGTCTACCCATCCGAAAACTGCTGTAAGCTGGCTGGCTGTATCTAAAGCTGTTCAAATAGCCGCTCAGGATAGGTCCACGCCATGTCGTTGGGCTTGCTCTATGAGTGCCTCGTTTAACAGGTCTGCGACCTGGCTGGCGGTAATTCTGGATGGGGGGGTTGGGATGGACTCGATGGCTGATCGCTGGGATAGATCTTTGTTGTCTTCGATAGGCAGGGATAGGGGAGAATTAACCCGGTCTGGTTGCTGCACCAATTCTGTCCAGGCGGTGGGGTGGGGTGGGGATGTGCCTGTGCTTTCTGGCTCCTGTGATAGCAGACCTTGGGGAGACAGAGATGGTAGCGGGGAGAGGGGGGAGGTTGAGGCTGGGGCGGCGGCGATCGCGCCGGATGGTGAACTGGCAACCCCCTCCATTCCTGTGAATGGGAAGAATGGGTGGGGCTTGGAGGGAACAGGTTCTAATGGGGCAGATGCCTGGATGGATTGCTCACCTGGAACTAGGGTAGATGCTGGGGTATGGGTCGTTTGCGATCGCAGCAGACTATCGGTGAGGGAATTCAACAACTGTAAGGACTCTGGCAGCGGTGGCTCAGATTTTGATTCAGCGGGTAGGGCTGAAGCTGGCGCAATCGATGGGTTCAATGGCTTCTGGTCTGCTGTTTCACGGGGGCGATCGCCTGGATTCGCCGGATCGGCGTGATTAGCGAGATTGGAGGGTTGGTGGGGAAAGCGGGAGGGATGGGGGGCGATCGCAACTGGAGAATTTTCATTCAGTGCTTTCCGTTGCTGTAGGGAAAAAACGGGGGCAGGGGCTTCTGTTTTCAGGTTGGTTGGATTGGGCAGGATCGCAGGTTTGGGTTGGTGTGGGAAAGAGGCAGGCTCAGGACTGGACGGAGTTTTGGCTTGACCAGGATTGCCAGTCGTCAAATCTATCTGGCGAGGAGCCAGGTGCTTCACCATCACCGCTTTCTCTGCTGAAGAATGGAGAGTTCCATCCGCCAGCTTGCCAAAGGGGGCGACGGTTAGAATTGGCAAATCCGGTTCCAGGTCGGGCAATGTCTCTGCCGCCAGCAATTCGCCCAATACCTCTCCGGGGTTGCTCAACTCATCGGCTACTCGCCTGAATGCGCGCACTGTCTGTTGCCATGCAGGTTGTTGCTGATCTAATGCCACAATTGTTCTTCCTTCGTTTGGGACTGGCTCCAGGGGACTACTCCTGGTTCCTCGATATGGGTTTTATAATCCAGCGTGACGAGAGACAGTCACTACGCCTCATCACCCTTTTCAAGCCAAAACCCACCCCTCACCCCTCACCCCTCACCCCTTTCAACATCTGTAGATGCAACAACACCTGCCCTAAAGTGAGTTCGTTCACCTGTTGGGGAGTCCAGCCAAACTCTTTTGCCAGGATGAAGGCGGCTTTTGCCAGGGGATCGGCGATCGCGGTTGATAGATGCTCTGCTGTGGCGGAAATGCCACTGATCTGATTCACCTGTTGCAACAAAAATTGCATTAATCCAATTGGCAGAGCCGCAACCTGAGTCACGCTCAGGTCAGGTTCTACCAGGGCACGTTGCACCATCAGAGTGGCGATCAGTGAATCGCTTTCTTTGGCTGCCCGCGAAATCAACTGCAAATCGCGGACGGTCAGGGGACGAAGGCGCACGGTTTGGGGTGCCGTGGGTTCCCCATCGAGTTGACCTGGATGCAGAACTGGGACAGGAATCGGAATCTCAAAGGTGAGGTCACTTCCCGCTAAAAGTTCTTCCGCTGTCAGGGTCATGGCTTATCCTTGCTCATCCGCAGTGGTGATGTAGAGTGCCTGAAAGCTGACTTCTTCCAGAACAAAGTCGTCTTCTGGCAGGGTATAAGCCCAATTTTCAAACTTGGCTTCGTATAGGGTGACGGTACTGCGAACGCCCGGTGAGGAGGGATTTTCCACCAGCAGGGTGATGTTGAATGCCGGCTGTGCCCAACTGCTTGCCGGACGGCTATCCGCGGCATCACCCAGGAGTAGTTTGAGCATGGCTCCGTTAATGTATGCCCGCCCGATGGTGCCACGAATGGTGACGTTGCCGGGGCGCAGTTCGGTGGCATAGCGCTGTCCAATTTCGTGGAACGGTTTGACGGCAGAGAAAACGTTGACTTTTACGTTTTGGGCACGCCCAATGGTGGTCAGGTCATAGGCACCCAGGATGCCCTGTGCCTTTTCTCCTTCAGTGCCCTGCGGTGCTGCCAATGTGATGGAAGCATCTGCTCCAGTGAATACGCTGGTATTTGCCATAGGTTTTCTCCTTATTCCAGAACCAGAGTGACGGCAACAAAGTCGATTGAGAAGGTGGGTTGCAGAACGGCATTGACGATCGCCCGTCCGGCAATTTCATCGGGGCGGGTGGCGGTGACTTCCAGGCTGTAGCCCGTCAATGCCTCATCCTGTACCATCGTGGTCAGGAAACCATCGATCGCGCTTTGCATCGCTTTCCGTACCCGTTGATTGTTCAAGCGTCCAATAAACGGGTCACAGGCTTGCCGAATACCTGCCTTGGCAAAGTCCACAATCCGGCGGGTGGTAACTTGCTTAAATGCGCCATTGGTTGCCATTTCAGTGGTGATACCCCGCACTGCCCGCACGCCCTGCCGTTCTTCCAGCACCAGCACGCCGCCCTGCACCAGGTCTTTGGTTTGTCCGTAGGAGAAGCGTTGTGCTAGTTTTGTCACGCCTGAAAGTGACTTATTTGTGGGACTAAAGTGGGGGGGCAAGGTGCTGAGCAATCCGGCAACGGCAGCAGCGGCATAGGTGCCTTTGAGCGATACGGGTTGTTGAGAGATCGCATCAAATGCGCGAACCCCAGGAGCAACCATGATGATGCGGTCATTCGCCGCCACCTGAGCTTTAATCGCTGCGACGGTGGTGGCATCAGAACCAATGACTGCCATCGCATCTCTGCCATTGTTTTCCCCGGTTTCCAGCACACTGGTCAATACCGCTTTGGCACCATCGGTCGAAAGCTGGGGAGCGACGAGAATATTAACGTCATCCTTTAGCAGTTCTTCAAAGGCTGCGATGTAGGCATCCTGTCCCGGTTGGGCATCCCCAGCACCGAGGGGTAATGCGCGGGCAAAGACCGTGCGGGCACCGTTCAGGTACAGTAACTCGATCGCCCGTCCCAGATTAAATCGACTAGTCACGGCACCAGAGGCGTTTTCGGCATAGGCATCGTAATCGCCAAAGGTGGTGCGGGCGCTGCCATAGTCTGACAGCAGAACAGTTTCACCCGTTCCCTGGCTGGCAGTACCCACGATGCCAATGTTGCCAGTTGAAATTCCGCCGACACTGATTAACCCTTCGGATTGAACCCGAATAAATGTCCCTGGAATGATGAATTCTGAAACACTAAAAGTCTCTGCCATTGAGAGGATCTCCTTTGCAATAGAAAAGAATCGCGCGAGTTGGGCAATGGCTTCAGCGAGTAAGCAGAGGCATTGCCTAACCCACCTCCAAATTGATCGGAATTTGTTGAATCAGCCCTTCTGATTCTTCGGGTAGTTTCAGGAACTCATACAGGACATGAAACGATAGGGTGCGTTCCAATGGGTTGGTCGTTTCCCCCCCGGTTGTCGTTCCCGATTGCACACTGATGTCATTCAAAGAAATCTGGAGAATGCCCTGCTGAAGCAAGGTTTGACGAGTTACGCCAATCAATGCTGCGATCGCATCTGTGACTGCCTGGTTGAGTTCATCAGTGTCCTGACCTTTGACCGTCAAAAACACCGTTCCCTCTAACCGTCGTCCTACAATTTCCCCTTTCGGACCGTCGTGGATGCCAATGAAGCCGCCCAACCCCGTTGGCACAATCCGTGTCGGACTGATCAGGAGGGTGGGTTGCAGGGTTGGTTCGGTAACGGATGGCAGGAGCGATCGCAGGGCATTGGTCAATCCGGTTAAAACTTCGAGGGGGTTGAATGTATCCACAAAACTGACTCACCAGAAATACGAGGCCGTCATGGAGCAGACTTTAAAGAGCGAGTTGTTAGCAATTCGATTGATCAGGCAGGTTTTACAACGCAATCGATTCTGAGTAAACAATCAATGCATTATTTTTACCAACATGCATCTGTTGCTTAATCAAATTCAACTACTTATCCCTTTTTAAATCGAAAAACAATTTGATCTTTAGCGGTTGGTTTTTAGTGCTTGACTTGTGAAAAAACAATGCTTTTAAGACAAGCAAGTGGCTATTTCCCCAAACGATTAATCATTAGCTAAACCTCATCCGAGTTAAGAACTGGAGATTTTCACCAGAAAAAACTATTAATTTCTAAGTTGGTGAGGTGTACTAATTCTTTTCAAGCTCTAAACCTGTGATAACAAACATTAGAGAGTTTTGATCGTACCCTTACGGGTGATATTGCTCAGGAATCCAATTTGGTCATTTGATCAGGTGATTTGACAGTAAATCTTCCACAACAAAACGAGGGGAATCCGGATCAGTCACAACTTCTTAATCAATCTCAAGATTCCACCCTTTCCTAAAATTGATCGCACAGAATGGTGAGAGTAAGGGGGCAAGTGTTAGGGGTTAGGGTCAGGAAACTTTAGCCCTTATACCAATTCTTTATAAGGCTGCACTGAACAAGGGGCTTAAGCCCCTTGCCTTACAAGGGTTAATTCTGCTCATCCTCAAATGAAATTGGTATTAGTCTACCCGTCGGAACAGATCTCTACAGCCTTCACCCCTTACTCCTTATCTCCCCTAACTCAAAACTCTTAACTCAAAACTCTCAACTTTCCACTCTCAACTCTCAACTTTCCACTCAAAACTCTCAACTCTCAACTCATCCCCCCTCCCCATTCATCTTTCCTAACCGTGAACATCCCATCTGTCTCACTTCAACCAGGCGGTTCGCTCCAGCCAGCAACCCGCCCGTGGTCCGTTGCCACCCCGATTGGGGCACGCCCCCTGCAATTCTTTCGCCAGGTGTTTTACGTTCGCTTTGCCCCTACCGATCTGGCAGAAAAGATTGTGCTGGATCCGGCGACCTCCTTTCGTGCCGCGTTCCACCGGCAGGAATTCAATGCGCTGAATCCCGGTTTATCGATTCCCGCGGCGACCCAAACCCAGCGAGGCGATGCGGTGATTGTTGACTTGCAGGGCACCCGGCAGCTACGCCGGATTCGATTAGCCTCTGGGAAAGTGACCAGATCGGGATACGCTCTGGAAGTTTATCGGCTGGATGGGGAGGTCTTAGCGAATCAACCCACAGCGATCGCGTCCATCCAGAGCAACACCGCTACCCTGGACACCGACTTCACCGACACTCGGTTTGCCCTCCGACTCAAGCGCCATTCCGATCAGTACGAACCACTGCTGAGCGGCGACTTGACTGAAGTGACCGTGCGTAGTTTTCCTACAGGTCCACGGATTGGCATGGCGGCGATCGCAACTCCCCTGGAACCACTGTTTTTCTGGCAACAGCCAGGAGAGTTTCGCGAGGCAACGGTTGCCTCCCCTCTGGTGGTCGAGGCGGATGCTGCCCTGGTTGAGACTCTTCAGCGCTATCTGTCACGGCTGGCACCTCCTCTGCCCGCGACCGTCGAAGTAGCACTGGTGATTCAGTCGGATGTGCCCTGCCAATTTACAATCAATGCCTTTGATCTGGTTTACCATTTGGTTCGGTCTTCGTTTCCCACCGTCGATGACCCCACGCCGCCTCCCGAAAAGCAGGTCTTACGGTTTACGGGCGATCGCCTCCAGACTCAGTCCGTTGCCCTCTCCCTACCGTCTGCTGCTAAAGTTCGCCATGCCAGTTTGAAGGTGGTTGAGAGTTTTCGCCCGGAGCGCCCTGCCGCCCTGACCGCAGCAACAACCCGTCTGGATCTGAACTTGCCCCAGCGAACTGGGATTCAACTGCTGCCTGGTCAGTGGATGGCTCAGGTGATTACCCCACCTGAGGTGATTACGGTCAGCGGCATAGCGCTGGGATTGATGGCGATCGCAGCGCCCACAGAATTGCAAATTGAAATTCAGGATGATTTTCAGGGGCAGCCCTCGACACGCAAACTTGCAGCCAGCACCCTCACGATTCCTAGCCTCAACGAACCCACTTACCTGTCGGTTCGCTTTGCCACTGCGATCGCCCTCCAACCGCAATCCTACTGGCTGTTGTTACAGGTCAACCGGGGAGCCGCCATCTGGCTGGTGCAGGAGAGTAGCCAGAGCGCTCGAATTGTAGAAAAAAATGCCCAGACTAATACATGGTTAGAAGTCAGTGCGTTTGAACAACAGCAGGCAATCTATCAGTTTTTATCGCCCTCCGTATCAGTTGCCGCTGCAAATTTGTCAGGGGATCAACCTCCTCCCACCCAGGTTTCCATTGGTAACGAAGTAGTGCCTGCGGTGGCTCAAACTCAACCCGCGATCGATGCCAGATTCTTTGACATGACCGTTGCACTCAATACCTATCTCAGTCATCAACCATCCACACTGCCCCAGATCACCATTCCCCTATCCTTCACCACAGCCGTACCCGGAATCCTAACGGTGTACCAACCTCAGATCGAGTTCGATCTTTAAACCGTACAGGCTTTGACATACTCGTTAGAATCACGATCGCCCTTTCTCTGACACCGCCGTGGTCTACCTGGCATGACAACACAGGAGTCAGCAACCGTGCAGCTTTGAGGACTAACCGAAACCAGAAAGGCTTGTTTCTGTAGTCATCCAGGTTACATGGGATGCAGGCTGTCACTTTCCCGTCACATTTGTATTTCACCGTGAAGGATAGGGAGTTAACCATAACTCTTGATACCGCATGGAGGTTTATTCAACAGCAATATTCTGCTCTGATTCTGTGCAGATTATGACATTCACCTTTTTCCATTGACATCCTCCATTGTTGGTTTTTCGAGCAAGAGATTAGGAGTATTTCATGCAACCAAGAATCAAGTCTTTCAGCAAAACCTTTGCAGCACTGGCAGCCAGTTTACTGATTGTTCCCGCGATCGCCGCCTGTGGTCCCGAGACTGCCCAAACACCGACAGATACCCCCGCTACCCCCGCGGCTCAGACCGATCCAGCAGTAACCGGCTCACCCGTACCCACTGCCCAACAGGGGACCGGCACCGTCGTAGATGTGGCTGCATCCGAGCAATCCCTTTCAACCTTGACTTCTGTAATTCAGGAAGCGGGTTTAGCTGAAACCCTGCAACAGGACGGACCTTACACCGTGTTTGCCCCCTCTAATCAGGCATTTGACGCAATTCCCCAAGAAACCCGTGAGCGTCTGTTGCAGCCCGAAAACCGGGAAGCTCTGCGGCAAATTCTGTCTTACCATGTAGTGCCCGGTCAACTGGCAGCGAATGAACTTGAATCAGGGCAAATCGCAACGGTGGCAGGTGAACCTGTGAATGTTCAGGTAGATCAGGCGGCAAATCAGGTGCGGGTGAATGAGGCTACGGTGACCCAGCCAAACCTGCAAGCTAGCAATGGGGTGGTTCACATTGTCGATCGCATCATCCTGCCGCCCGGTGTGAATCTGTAAACTGTCAAGCTAATCCGGGTGATTAGAAGTCGAGTTTATGTAGGTGGTGGGTCATTAGTCATTGGTCATTGGTCATCGGTAACTGTGTTCTCCAAAGCTCCCGTTACCGATGACCAATGACCCATTACCTTTTTTAAGGAGAGAAATCATGAAGGGATTAAAAGGGAAAAACGCACTGGTGACAGGAGCCAGTTCGGGGATTGGGCAGGCGATCGCAGTTCGGCTGGCACAGGAAGGTTGCAATATTGCGATTAACTACCGCAAAGATGAATCAGGCGCAGAAGATACCGAAGAAATGGCAATGCAACGTGCCTGTGGAGAAATTGAAACCTGTGGTGTGAAGTCGCTATTAATTCAGGGAGATGTTTCCAAAGAAGCGGATATTCTCTCGATGATCCAGACTACGGTTGAAAAGTTAGGTAGTGTGGATGTTTTGATTAATAATGCTGGGATTCAGTTTGAACAACCTTCCCACGAAATTTCAGCGGATGAATTTGATCAAGTCATTAATGTTAATTTGCGTGGTGCGTTTCTGTGTGCGCGGGAAACCATTCGCCATCTCCTGAACCAGAATCGTTCCGGTGTGATTATTAATATTTCAAGTGTGCATGAAATGATTCCCCGACCACTGTATGTCAGTTACTCTGTCAGCAAAGGGGGAATGGAAAATCTGACTAAAACCCTGGCACTGGAGTATGCTGATCGCGGCATCCGAGTCAACGCGATCGCCCCTGGAGCTACCGTGACTCCGATTAATGATGCCTGGACGGAGGACCCGGAGAAAAAAGCGATCGTGGAAAGCCATATTCCCCTAGGTCGGGCAGGCACCTCAGATGAAATGGCTGCCGCAGTTGCCTTTCTGGCATCCGATGAAGCGGCTTATATCACCGGACAAACTCTCTTCATTGACGGTGGACTCACCCTCTATGCCGACTTCCGTGAACCCTGGTCAGCTTAAAGTTGGGCATTCGCAATGCAACAGATTCTAAATCAAAGGTATCTGTCAGCCAATTTGCCATAGTCGGAGGCAATTGAGCATCGATCCAGATCTTCATGCTGTCAGTCTGGGAAAGTCGGTACGTCGTGGTGCAAACAGCAGGCAAGCTTGAATATCTGCAAGCTCCCAATTCTACCAAAAGCCACCTATAGAGTTTCTGAAGCTTTTTTTCCCTGAGTTTTCTTGATCATGAGATTGTCTGATTTACAAACACCCACCCTCGAATCTGCCTGGGAAATCTTGGAGCGTTCCATCATTTACTACCAGGGAAAACCTGTCGGCACCGTTGCGGCACAGGATCCGGATGTGGATGCTCTTAACTATGACCAGTGCTTCATTCGAGATTTTGTTTCTTCGGCACTGGTGTTTCTCATGCAGGGAAGGACGGATATTGTCCGCAACTTTTTGGTGGTGACGCTGAAGTTGCAGAGCCATGAACGGCAAATGGACTGCTTCCAACCGGGACCGGGGTTGATGCCTGCCAGTTTTAAAGTCATCCATGAAGAAGGTCAGGATCGGCCGGTTGCCGACTTTGGAGAACACGCGATCGCCCGTGTTCCTCCGGTGGATTCCTGTCTCTGGTGGGTATGGCTGCTGCGGGCATACTGCAAAGCCACGGGTGATTTCTCCCTGGCACATCAACCCGATTTTCAGGAGGGCATCCGGCTGATTCTGGATATGTGCCTGGTCCATCGGTTTGCCATGTACCCCACCATGCTGGTTCCCGATGGTTGCTGTATGATTGACCGTCGCATGGGTGTTTATGGGCATCCCCTGGAAATTCAGGTATTGTTCTACACAGCTTTGAAAGTGTCCCAGGAATTGCTTTTAGCCGATGCAGTGGGAGAGGCATACCTCCACAAAATCCAGAATCGTCTGGGCGCACTGCAATACCATGTGCGGGAATATTACTGGATTGACCTGAAGCGACTGCGGGAAATCTACCGCTACAAAGGGGAGGAGTTTGGGCTTGAAATCGCCAACACCTTCAATATTTATCCAGAGTCAATTCCTGCCTGGTTAACGGACTGGTTGCCGGACAAGGGCGGTTATCTGGCAGGTAACCTGGGTCCCGGACAGATGGACTTTCACTTTTTTGCCCTGGGAAATCTGCTGGCAGTTATGGTCTCTCTCGCCAGTCCGCAGGAGTCTCAGGCGATCATGAACCTGTTTGAGGAGCGGTGGCACGATTTGATGGGGTACATGCCTGTCAAACTGTTCTTTCCCGCCCTGGAAGGGGAGGAATGGCGGATTGTGACTGGATGTGACCCTAAAAATCGCCCCTGGTCTTACACAATGGCGGCAACTGGGCAGTCCTACTCTGGCTGTTTGTGGCGGCGGCTCAGAAAACGGGCAGAACAGACCTCGCAGAACGGGCGATCGCTCTTGCCCAGGAGCGGCTGATGCAAGACAAATTTCCCGAATACTATGATGGCAAAAATGGGCGGCTGATTGGGCAGGAAGCCCGCCTGTACCAGACCTGGAGCATTGCCGGATTACTGGTCGCCCGCCTACTGATTGACAATCCAGACCATCTCAAGTTGATCGGCATGGAAGAAAGCATACAGCCTACAACCTGCGAACTATGATGTACCCCATCAACTAGGGAGTTGCTGATTCTGGGTATGAATTGGGAGTTGTATGAATTGAAACTTCGTTCCAATTCATACTACTATTCAGCACCACCTTTCTCTATTGCAACGACAACAGCAAACGTTGGCGAAATTTGTCCGCTTGTTGAGGATTGGGAATTTCAGCGGCGACGGCTTCAATGAATTCCTGAGAGGACAAATCAGGGGAGTTAAATAAAATCTCCTCCAGAATATATTTCGCCATTGGACCAATACAGTGAGTCAACTCTTGCTGGCAAAGCTCAATGAATTCCGCAGCAAATTTAGAAGGCTGGTCTGTTCCAGGTTGGGAATTAATGACTAACGGTTCAATGAATGGTTCAATTTCATTTTGGATTCCGCCTTCCAGCGATCGCTCTAAGTGAAACAACACTTCTTGAGCCGATTGATAACGATTCATTGGTTTCTCTGCCAACATTTTGCTCAAAATTGGACGGAGATTAGAATCACTACTAACATAAGATTGCCATCGCCATTCAAGGGACTGTTGATCAATTAAATCTAGTGGTTCCCTTCCGGTTAAAAGAACAATGGCAGTAACGGCGAGAGCATAAAGATCGCTACAGGGGTAGCACTGCCCTACCCGGATTTGTTCTGGTGGAGAGTAACCAAATTTGCCAACAAATGAAAGATGCTCTGACTCATCAACTCGGGTAGAATTGCCGCCCCAAATCTGAGACACTTTCTGTTTAACCAAACCGAAATCAATCAACACTGGCTTCGGTTGACCTTTAGGCAACATGATATTATCTGGAGAAATATCACGATGAACAATACTATTTTCGTGCAAGTGGGCGAGTACAGGTAGCAAATCTTTTAGCCACTGAATCACTTCCGTTTCAGAAAAGTGTTTGCCTTGCTTTTGCCGCTCTTTCAATAAACGGAAATAGGTTTTACCGTCAATATACTCCTGAACAATGATTAAGTTTCCCGCCTCTTCAAACCAGGCAAGAAATTTAGGAACTTGAGGATGATTGATTTTGTATAAAACTCTGGCTTCTCTTTCAAAGAGTTTACGCGACCTTTGCATCGCCTGTTGATCAACACCAGTAGGCAAAAACACCTTAAGAACGCACAATTCGCCGCAACGTTCAACATTCGATGCCAGGTAGGTACGCCCAAACCCCCCTCGCCCAAGAACCCCCTCAATCTGATAACGGTTCTTGATGACAGTTCCAATTTCGATCTCTGCTTTTAGCACGGCTAGACGAGTTCTTGGTGTGAGGAATTCAGGAAAGGGCTATTTTAGCCTTCAGTTTACTACAGGATAAAGGAGTCATTTATGAGTTCAGTGCCAGTAATAGACGCTGGCGAAACTCCGCAGCTTGCTGGGGATTGGGAATCTCCGCCGCAAGGGTGTCGATCAGTTGATGGGCAGAGAGTTGGGGTTTTTGATCCAGGGTATCCTCAACAATATATTTCGCCATTGGACCAATACAGCGGGTAAGCTCTTGTTGACATTGGTTGGTAAAGGACTGGGTAAGCTGCAAAGATGTCACTGGCTGAGGGTGGATTGCTGACTTCGTTGCTGCCGATTCTGATGTCTGACCTCCTTCTTTTCTGCCTGAGTACATCGATTTTTGAGGTTTTTCAGCACTGGATGGAGCGTCTGGTTCTGTTGTCATCATCTTCTTAAACTCGGCAGCTTGTTGCGGATTGGGAATTTCAGCCGCCAGCGCTTCGATCAGTTGCTCTCTGGAAATGTTGGGATTGTCATCAATGGTGTCTTCCAGAACGCACGTTGCCATCACCCCAATATAACGACTGAGGACTTGCTGACAGTGGTCCAGGAAGGTGGTGTCTAGTTGGGGAGAGAACGTTTGAAGTTGAATTTCAGACTTTAAAGACTCAAAGGAATGAGGTTCAATTATCTTACTAACGGTCGGTATCGGCTGAGCTGTGAGTACCGTGGAAATACTTCTCTTAAACTCAGCAGATTGTTGGGGATTTGGGATTTCAGCCGCTAATGCTTCGATCAATTGCTCTCTGGAAATATTGGGATTGTCATCAATGGTGTCTTCCAGAACGCACGTTGCCATCATCCCAATATAACGACTAAGGGCTTGCTGACAATGATCTAGGAAGGTTATATCCAGTTGGAGGGA
Organism: Kovacikia sp. CALU 1929; assembly: GCF_056784235.1. NCBI lineage: Bacteria > Bacillati > Cyanobacteriota > Cyanophyceae > Leptolyngbyales > Leptolyngbyaceae > Kovacikia > Kovacikia sp. CALU 1929. The sequence goes on along the minus strand of NZ_JBXBCF010000067.1, from coordinate 71,295 downwards.
GGATGTTTGAGGTTGAATTTCAGGTTGTAATGACTCAAAGAAATGACTTTCAGCGCCTTCTGAACTTTGGGCAGGTAGGGAAAAGTCTGATGAAGATTCTAGGTCAGTGTCTATCGAAAGCGTGTTTCTCAAAAATTCTGCCTGTGCTTGTAATTCTTTGAAGTAGTCTGTTTCTTCAATCTCAGCAATTTGCAAATTTTTGTTCGCTTCATCGATCTCAATCTGAAGCTGTAAAGATGGCTCATTTTCAAGCAGAATTTGCGCTTCAGGCTGTAACAGGGTAAGGATTTCTTGGGCTGATTGAAAGCGATCGCCCGGTTTCTCAGCAAGCATTCTATCCAGAACCCCTGCCAGCAGATCGCTAACATCGGCATGGGAACGCCATTGCCACTCTAGCGAACGGTTCATCAGCGAACTGGGTTGTTTACCTGTTAGCAGTACGATCGCGCTGACTGCTAAAGAATAAAGGTCGCTACAAGGGTAGCATTGCCCCATCCGAATTTGTTCTGGAGGAGAATAGCCAAATTTGCCCACGAAGGAAGCCTCATGCATGGGACTGGAGTTGTTCGACGCGAGATCCCAAATCTGGGATACTCGCTGCTTTACCAATCCAAAATCGATCAACACAGGCTGTAATTGACCATCCGGCAGCATTATATTATCGAGAGAAATGTCGCGGTGAACAATTTCATTTCTATGCAGATAGTCCAAAACTGGCAACAAATCTTGGAGCCACTGGTTAACCTCTATCTGGGAAAACGGCTGCTCTTGACGGGCAAGGCGTTCGTTTAACAACCGAAAATATGTCTTGCCGCTAATGTACTCCTGGACGATGAACAGACTTTCAGAAAATTCAAACCATGCTAGAAACTTAGGAATTTGAGGATGATTAATTTTGTATAGAATTCTGGCTTCTCTTTCAAACAGCTCGCGGGCTTTTTGAACAGCATATCGTTTGGTATTAGAAGGCAAAAATTCCTTCAGGACACAGGGTTCATCGAAACGTTCGCTGTCAGACGCCAAATAGGTACGCCCGAACCCTCCCTGCCCTAGAATGTCCTGAATTTGATACCGATTATTGATTAAGGTTCCAATGCTTATCTGTGCTTCTGTCATGACCAAGTGCCTGATTGCATTTGGAGATACAGGAATCCCTTGAGTGTTTGAGTATTAGGAATCCGATTTGAGCTTTATAGCTTTTCTAAAACAAAATTGTGATGAAGCAGGGGCTTCAGTCGCAAGATAGGTAGAAGGAATTAAGCGGCATTGCAATAGGGTGTTTAATCTCTGTCTTAACTCTAAACGATTCGGCAAGGAATTATACCGAGTTAGCATAGATAGTATTTTTTATCCTACAAATATCCTACAAACGCTTGTTTTTGAGCAGCTTACACCTCTGGCTTTACTGTGAACCGCTCCAAACTCAACCGCAAAACTGAAAGCCCCAAAATAACCAAAAACATCACCAGACCAATTGTGCAGGCGTAACTCATCTCCAGGTTTTGAAATGCCTGCTCATAGACGTAATAGACCAGGGTTTTGGAACTGTTACGCGGTCCCCCCTGGGTCATGATATAGACCTCTTCAAACACCTTGGTGGCAGAAATGGCAGAGATGACTGTCACTAGCAGCAGGTAGGGGCGCATCAACGGTACGGTGATATCCCAATGTTTTTTAATGCCATCGGAACCATCGATCGCCGCTGCCTCATACAAATCGGGGGGGATTGCCTGTAGCCCTGCCAGGTAAATCACCATGTAATAGCCCAGCCCTTTCCACACCGTCACCGCCATCACACTAAAAATGGCTAATTGGGGGCTGGTCAGCCAGGGAATTCCAGCCTGGGTCATACCAACCAATCTCAATAGTTGGTTCAGCAGTCCATTTTCGGCGTAAAGCCATTTCCAGGCGATACCCGCCACTACCATCGAAATCACCACCGGGATATAGTAAGCCACCCGAAACCATTGGATGCCTCGCAATTTCTGATTCACCAGAATTGCCAATCCTAATGGCAGTGATACTAGAATGGGCACCACACCAGTTAGATACAGTAACGTATTACGAAAGGTCTGCCAGAAAACGGGATCAATCAGTAACCGTTGAAAGTTCTTGAACCCAATCCATAAGGGCGGTTGGGTCAAATCATACTCAAACTGGGTAAAGCTAAGGAAAAATGCCTGAATCGCAGGATAGAAAACCGTTAGACTCAGAAGAACCAGAGCAGGCAGCAGAAACAGATAGGGCGTGAGCCGATGTAGCAGGCGATCGCGGTCTTTAAGAATCCACTGGATCATTTCGAAGGTAAAGGAATTACAGGCTAGAAAAACTAGCTCATCATACCAACTGTCTTTAACCGTTAGGGCTAATTACCCCCCATTTGGCTCAACTCCGAGATCCCGTAATCGAGCTTTCAACCGTTCTACTTCTGCTTCCGCCTGTTCTGCCCGTTGACGTTCTTGCTCTGCCCGTTGACGTTCTTGCTCTGCCCGTTGGCGTTCCTGCTCTGCCCGTTGACGTTCTTGCTCTGCCCGTTGACGTTCTTGCTCTGCCCGTTGCTCTGCCTGTAGTCGTGCCGCAATTTCTCGGTGCAATGCCTCCGCCATCTCATCGGGGACCAGTAATTTTTCCCCAGTATCTTCCCGGTAGAAACTAATCAGATGCCCTTCTACCTGCAACCGAAGACCCAGTGGTTGGCTGCGATTATCTGTAATGGGTTCGTAAGTTTCACCCCGCAGTCGATAGCCGCGCAACTGCTCAGGAATCCATTCTCCTTTGGGATCAAACATCCAGTATTCAGGAACTTCTAGCTGTTCATAAAGGGTTTTCTTAAATCCCTGATCCTGCTCCCGTGTGCCTTCAGAAGTCACTTCAAAAATGACCGATGGAATTTGCCCTTCTTCCCAGGTCTTGTAGTTGTCCCGTGGGCCGGGAGGGACATTGAAAATCACCATTCCATCAGGAGCCACCCGCAATTTGGGAAACCCCTGGGCGTAATAGAAAAATTGGTTCGTCAGTACAATCACCGACTGCCCCGCAAAATACTGCCGCAGAGCAACCACCAGGCTAATAATCGCATCGATATGAATCGAAGTTTCTGCCAAAGGCTCACCATCAGAACTGGGATAAAAGACCTGCCCAGCCTGGGCATACGGTACTACGGTGGTCATAATAGCTTGGGCGAGGATAACGATTAAGTCTATCTTACCGAGGGTGAAAGCTAAAGGATGAAGTTGAGCCTTCGAGCGTTGAAAGTTAAGCGGTAATGGGGAATGGGTTCGTCCTTTGTCATTCGTCCTTTGTCATTTGTAAGTACTAATGACCAATGACCAGTGACCAATGACCAATGACCAACAACTAACAACTTTCTCCCCCCCTCACACACCTGAAGCCTGCCATGATCTCCCTTACATGGGGGTGGTACCAGTTACGGAAGGAAGACCGCAGTGCCCAGGGGAGCGTTGCCCAACTGCCGCCTCTCAAAACCCGGTGCTGCTGGTCAAAGTAAGCCTGGGAGTAACCCCGGTAAGGGTAGGGTTCAAAGCCGTCATAGCCAGCAAACCAGGAAGCAGTCCATTCCCAAACATTACCCAGAAGGTCATAGCACCCAAAGGAACTTTTTCCCACAGGATAGTGAGTGACGGAAGTGGTGTGTCCATTTAAATGGCTGTGATTACAGAATTCAGAATTTGGCTCCGCTTCACCCCAGGGATAACTCTGGCTCTCTCCAGTGTCTGGATTCCAGCGAGCCGCTTTTTCCCATTCCAGTTCAGTGGGTAGACGCTTGCCCACAAAACGGGCATAAGCATCCGCTTCGTACCAACTCACCCCACACACTGGATGCTGATCCCACTCAGGATCAGCTTTCCCATAAAGGGGTTGGGTAACCTGGGCAGATTGCAGCCAATTCCATCCTGCTGCTGACCACCAGCGTGAATCTTGATACCCTCCTGCCTCTATAAACATCTGGTAATGCTTACAGGTCACAGGATAGAGATCGATCCAGTAGGTATCCAGGTAAACCGAATGGGCTGGACGCTCATTATCTAGGGCTTCAATGGAGTCGCTACCGCAGGTAAAGGCACCCGCAGGGATACACACCATGTCAGGAGTTGAAAGTTGAGAGTGAAGAGTTGAGAGTGAGGAGGGGAAAGTTGAGAGTTGAGAGTGGGGAGTTCTCTCTGCTCCTCTGCCCCCTTGCTCTCCTGCCCCTTTGCTCCTCTGCTCCTCTGCTCCTCTGCCCCCCTGCCGCTGGTGCTTAATTAGCTCAAGAACAAGGGCGATCGTTTCCCCATGTTGGCTCTCATGTTGTAGCAAAAACCGCCACAGTCTTTCTTCTTCCTCAAGCGGAGCCACATCTAAGTATTCAAAGACCCTCTCCCTGACGCAGTCTAAATATGACTGAATTTCCGGTAAAGAAGGGAGCATTACCCGTTCTGCTTTGGGCAAGCCATCCGCCGCAAACAGACGGCGATACTGGGGAAACTGGCAAGGTTGTCCAGCACAGTGTTGCAGCAGCCAGAGCGATTCGGTGTAGGCGATGTGTCCTAAGTGCCAACCAATTGGGCTGAAATCGGCATGAGCCTGAGAGGTGAAGGTCTCGTAGTCGATGCCTTCAAACTGAGCAAGCGTCAATTGCCGACATTGCTGCATCCATTCACGGAGTAGGAGCCTGGTACTGGCGGAAGAACCCTCATCCATGAAGGAAGAATGGGCTGCGGCACCTGCCTCCTGTTGCTTAGCTGCCTTGGAATTTTCAAATCGACTGAACCTGGATATCGAGGGCATGGCTAACGGTAAGAATGCTGTGTTCAGGGAATGGGATCCAGTTACCGGGGAATAGAGGCTCGGAAGCAATCAGAACAGACTGGGGTAGGAGAGGATCGTCACGCAGCCAGTAGAGCGAGGGGACTGCCGATCGCCCTGAGAATCGGGATGCTACAAGCTGTTGCCCATCACTCAGAATCAAATTGGCAGAAAAGCTAACTTCCTGCTCGTCCGCCAGGATTTGCAGGATCGTCAGTACCCGATCTAGTGCTTCTGTCAGAGAGAGTTCTGGCGAGGCTTCCAGTTCATGAATGACCAGGGCAAAGAGATGCTCTGAGTCGGTACTACCTTTGATTGCCCGGTATGCCGTATCGCTCAGGCGATCGCGGATGGGGCGATAGAGCGTTTCTCTGAAGTTGGCAATAAAGCCATTATGAACACCTAAGATGAGACGATGCTGAAACGGCTGACAATTGCTCAGATCGACTGCCTGCCCTGCTGTTGCACTACGAATATTTGCCAGTACACAGCCCGACTCGACAAAGCGACTGAGGTTGGGCAAATTCACATCACTCCAGATCGGGAGAATATTTTTGTAGGTAAATGGCTCCGTGTGTTTTTGTGGATGGTACCAGCCAATCCCAAACCCATCGGCATTGAGCAATCCGGCTGTCATTTCGCGGGGTTGGTAACTTTGCACAACCAGCGAATGTTCAGGTTTAGTCAGCAGGTGATCCAGATCAACAGCAGGACCAAGATAGCCCAATAAACGGCACATAGGGAAGGTTATCTCCAAACATAGCGGTTGTGGAGATTGTAACCGTTTGCGATCGCTACCGGCTTCTACCTGGCTTCTCTACCTGGCTTTAAGAACAACTTCCGCATCCGGGACAGGCTCAACACCCGTCATTCCTCAAACCGCAGACAGCCCGATTCATCGCTCTCACGTAGAGCTTGATTGAGTAATTACTACTACCTATCTACTCATACCACGAGGCTGGAAACATCAGAACTTTTTAACCATATGGTAATTCTTAAATATATTCGGTAAAACAAAATCATCAAGTTCGGATAGCCCTACCTCTCAAGGGAGAAGTTTCCCTATTTGCGAAAGTGTAAGATTTCCATTAGATTCTTGACTGTGGCTCATGATTTGATACAATGCGCGACTTCAGACATGCAAGGGACTGAGTGAGCATTCCCGGTTAGGAAATCATTGTTTTTCTTGCTATCCATCATCTAGTAGGAGGTTTGTCATGCGGATTGCTCAGATTGCTCCCCTATGGGAGCGGGTTCCGCCTCCTGCCTATGGCGGTGTGGAGCTGGTGGCTGGGCTTTTGACAGACGAGCTTGTTCGCCGGGGGCATGATGTGACGCTGTTTGCGTCAGGCGATTCCGTGACCCTCGCCAAACTGGAATCGGTCTACCCGCGTGCGATTCGGCTAGACCCCGAGGTTAAGGAATACAGTATTTACGAAATGCTCGAACTCAGTAGAGTGTATGAACGGGCACAAGAATTTGACATCATCCATTCCCATGTCGGCTGTGCGGCTCTACCTTACGCCGCTTTGGTGAAACCCCCCACTGTCCATACTCTGCACGGGGTTTTCACTCCTGATAACGAGAAGCTATACGCCCATGCCTGCCAACAGCCCTATGTCAGCATTTCCAATGCTCAACGAGAGCCTAAGTTGGGGCTAAATTGCGTGGCAACGGTCTACAACGGGATTGAGCCGTCTAGATATGTCTTTTATCCCCAACCCAGCGAGCCACCCTACCTGGCATTTTTGGGGCGGTTGTCCCCTGAGAAGGGTCCCCATCTGGCAATTGAAATTGCTAAACGGGCGGGCTGGCGGTTGAAGATGGCAGGCAAAGTCGATGAAGTGGATCGGGACTTTTTTGAGCAGGCAGTGAAGCCCCACATTGATGGTGAGCAAATTATCTACCTGGGTGAGGCAAACCATGAGCAGAAAAGTCTGTTGATGGGTAATGCCGTTGCCACTCTATTTCCCATTACCTGGCGAGAACCTTTTGGGCTGGTCATGACTGAATCGATGGCGACTGGAACGCCTGTCATTGCAATGGAACTGGGTTCGACATCCGAGATCATTGCCCACGGGAAGTCCGGATTTCTGTGCCATAGCGTTGAAGAGTGCGTCAGTGCGATCGCCCAGGCTGCCCAACTTGATCGGCTCGCCTGTCGAGAACATGTGATCCAAAATTTCAGCGTCCAGCACATGGTGGATGGCTATGAGGCGGTTTATCAGCAAATTCTGGCGGAACGGTTTAGTCGAAATGGTCAAGTTTACAAGTTTGCAGGTTCAGTGAGTCATGGTCATTAGTAAACAGGTGGAGCGTGAGCGTCCACCTTTTTTGTGAGGTAACTAGAAATGACAAACTTCAATAACACCAAACCCAGTAGTACTACCAAAGCGGTTGGCTCGGCTGCAAATTCTGTAAAATCTCCCTATGTTTCGCCCCGGCAGGCTGTGCCCAACCGACAGGCGATCGCCCTGATTTCCGATCACGGCGACCCGGCAGCAGACATTGGCAAGGAGGAAGCGGGGGGGCAGAATGTTTACGTCCGCCGAGTCGGTGAAGCGCTGGCACAACTGGGCTGGCAGGTGGATATGTTTACCCGCAAAACCCGTGTCGATGACCCCGCGATCGTGCAACATTCGTCCTATTGTCGTACCATTCGCCTGGTTGCCGGACCCCAGGAATTTATTCCCCGTGACGAGTTATTCAGCTACATGCCGGAGTTTGTAGAAGCATTCCAGAAGTTTCAGAGCAAGGAAGGTACTAACTATCCGCTTGTCCATACGAACTACTGGATGTCGGCATGGGCAGGGTTGCAACTGAAGCAGCAGAGCAATATTCAACTGGTTCACACCTATCATTCTCTGGGAGCGGTCAAGTATCGGGCGGTGACGTTGCGTCCGGCGATCGCGGATACTCGACTGGCAGTTGAGCAGCAAATCCTGGAACAGGCAAATCGGATTGTGGCAACCAGCCCTCAAGAAGAGGCAGATCTGCGTTCACTGGTGTCTTGTCAGGGACAAATCGAAGTCATTCCCTGTGGTACGGATATCGAAAATTTCCATGTCATTCCTAAACTAGAAGCCAGGGCAAAACTAGGGTTCAAGCTAAATGAGTCGATTGTCCTTTATGTAGGACGATTTGACCCGCGCAAAGGGATTGAAACCCTGGTGCGTGCCTTCGCCCAATTGAAACAGGGGACGGAGTACCGGGTAGCGGGTTCAGACGCAATCTATCCTGTTACCCACCATTCCCACACTGACAACCTGCGCCTGGTAATTGTGGGTGGGAGCGACCCTGACCATTCTGATGGGCAGGAGCGGGAACGAATTGAAAAAATTGTCAACGATTTGGGAATTGCCGACCAGACAGAATTTGTGGGTCGAGTCGGGCATGATCTGCTGCCGCTCTACTACACAGCCGCCGATGTGTGTGCCATTCCCAGCCATTATGAGCCATTTGGACTGGTGGCGATCGAAGCAATGGCGTGTGGAACACCCGTGGTTGCTTCTGATGTGGGTGGTTTGAAGTTTACAGTTCTACCAGAAGAAACCGGGATTTTGGTGCCCCCGACGGATGTGGAGGGGTTTGCCCAGGCAGTTGATCGGATCTTGTCCGATGAATTGTGGGCAAGAAAGCTGAGACGGCAGGCTTCCCTGCGGGTGCAGCAAAACTTTAGCTGGACGGGAGTTGCCGCTCGGCTCAGTGACCTTTATCGGCGATTGTTAGCCCAATCTATTTCTAATGATCTGTTTCTGGGCGATCAGAAGCCAGTCCGTTCAGAAGCGCCAGCTTATGTCCAACGGACAAATGTGGTATCAGCGTAGGTAGTCGCCCGACTTGCCGCCCGATTTACTGACTAAGCGAATGTACTCAATCTGAATCGATTTCTCCAGGGCTTTTGCCATGTCATAGAGGGTGAGAGCTGCCACTGAAACAGCCGTCAATGCCTCCATTTCAACTCCCGTTTCTGCCCTGGTTTTGACCTCTGCCCTGATCCGGTATCCCGGTAGATCAGGGGCAGGGGTCAACTGCACTTCCACTTTTTGCAACGGTAGGGGATGGCAGAGCGGAATCAGGTTCGCCGTTTGCTTGGCTGCCATAATGCCCGCCAGCCTTGCCGTACCCAAAACATCCCCCTTGGGCGCATTGCCCGCCGCGATCGCTTCAAAGGTTTCCTGCAACATGCGTACCTGCCCCTCGGCAACCGCCTGACGCACCGTTTGGGCTTTGGCAGAGACATCCACCATGTGTGCCTGCCCCTGGTGGTCTAGATGGGAGAGGGAAGAGGAGGGAAGGGGGAGAGGAGGGGAAGCGTCCTGTGCCTGTCTGTCCTGTAACTGCTCTGGCACATCCTCTGACTGGTCTGGGAAGAAGAAAGAATCAGAAATTTGTGACATTGAAACAAGGTGTGGTAGGATAAGAATCTTGTGAGGGCTTGTAGCTCAGTGGACTAGAGCACGTGGCTACGGACCACGGTGTCGGGGGTTCGAATCCCTCCTAGCCCGTCTAAATCTATCATTAAGCAGTCCTGTCAGGCGTTTAACGTCTGGCAGGATTTTAGTTTGAAATTTGTTTCAGTACCATTCCTCTAGCCAGTGAACTTCTGCCATCCGAAAGATGAAACAGCCACCTGTTCACAATACTGTGGGGTTAGCCAAACCAGAGGCATAACAAACTCGTGGTTAACTCTGCTGGAGTAGTGTGAACAGTCATGACTCTTTTTGAAGCCTGCTCAACTTTAATTAATGGTGCCTTAGCGTCTCAAGCAGAAGTTAAGGATGCTTACCAAAGACTTGCTCGCCTGGTTCACCCTGATCTAAATTGCGAGAATGAAGATGGAGAAGCACAGTTGAAGGAAATTAATGCAGCCTACGAGATGCTGTGCCATCACGATGACAAGGTCTTCAAATTTCTTAAACCGCGCGACTGTGAGCCAACGTCAAAAGGTTTCGCAGACGATTCTCCCGGCGAGATTAGCAAAGGTCAATTTGCTCATTCAATCGTGGGTAATGCAGCTTTTAATAAGATTTGATCCCTTAAGGAGATTTTTCAACAAGCTTGTATCCTGAGCGAAGTCAAAGGCTACAAGCTCGTTGAGCCAAGTCAAGACAGTGGGTAATTTGTTTGCTACAAATCACCTTAATGTATACACGGCAAACCGTCATAGAACGGGATGTGAATTGAGCTGGCGGTTTGCAAGATATACCTGGATGATCTAAAACTGGATAATTCAAAGCACCAGTTGAACCGCTAGTGCCTTATAAATAGGAACGGAGATCAAGTGTTTGGGCGCTTTATTTCTGCGATACAAACAAACTGGTTCAACCAGAACTGCTTGCAGCGCCTGTCATTGCTGGCAACGGTTGCATGAACCAGGTCGATAAAAGTACGAGAGGTCTAATGGTAGCGGTTGCAATTTTGGCGGCTGGGAAAGGGACTCGGATGAAATCCGACTTGCCCAAAGTTTTGCATCACATGGGGGGGCGATCGCTGATTCAGTGGGTACTCCATAGCCTTTCACCGCTTCAGCCTGTGCGTCAGTTGGTTGTGGTTGGCTACCGGGGCGATCAGGTGAAAGCAGCCCTTGCTTCCCTGGATAGTAGGCATGGATCTACGCTGGAGTTTGTTGAGCAACCCGAACAACTGGGAACGGGTCATGCCGTTCAACAACTGCTACCCCATCTCAAGGGATTTCAAGGAGATCTGCTCATTTTGAATGGGGATGTGCCCCTGCTCCGTCCTGAGACACTCCACCTCCTGCTTCAAACCCACCAGGAGCACCAGAATCCGGCAACGATTCTGACTGCCCACATACCCAACCCAAAGGGCTACGGGCGGGTTTTTTGCAACGGTCAAAACGTTTTGCAACAAATCGTCGAAGACCGGGACTGCACGCCTGCCCAGAAGCAAAATCGTCGGATCAATGCCGGAGTTTACTGTTTTCGCTGGGCTGATCTGGCAGCAGTCTTGCCCAGCCTTACCGCAGACAATAACCAGGGTGAATATTATTTGACGGATGCGGTCAACTTTCTCGACCCGGTAATGGTTGTGGATGTGGAGGATTACCAGGAGATTTTAGGGATCAACGATCGCAAGCAACTGGCAACCGCCTATGACATCCTGCAAACCCGAATTAAGGATCATTGGATGACCGCAGGGGTGACATTAATTGACCCCGATAGCACCACGATTGACGATACGGTGCAGTTGGAACCGGATGTGGTGATTGAACCCCAGACCCATCTTCGAGGCAAGACCCTGATTCAGGCAGGCAGCCGGATTGGTCCCGGTTCCCTAATTGAAAATGGGCACATTGGCAAAAATGCAACGGTGCTTTACTCGGTGATTACCAACAGTTCCGTGGCGGACGGCACGCGGGTAGGTCCCTATGCCCACCTGAACCGGCAGGCACACGTGGGGAGTGGTTGCCGGATCGGTAATTTTGTTGAACTGAAAAATTCCACCCTGGGAGACAAAACCAATGTGGCACACCTCTCTTACATCGGGGATGCCACCCTGGGGAGCCAGGTCAATATCGGCGGCGGCACTATTACCGCTAACTATGACGGGGTGAGGAAACATCGAACAAATGTTGGCGATCGCAGCAAAACTGGTGTTAACAACTCTCTGGTGGCTCCCCTAACGGTAGGAGAAGATGTGATTATTGGCGCAGGTTCAACCATTACTGAGGACCTTCCGGATAACAGCTTAGCGATCGCCCGTGCCCGTCAGGTGGTGAAACCAGAGCGGGGGGTGAAGTCGAAGCTGCCAGCGATACCAAAGGATGAAAGTTAAGGGATGAAAGCTGTACGGCTCTGCCGTTCCCGCAGGGTAGGATGAAGCGTAAGGGCTAGAATAAGATTCGTTCTCAATGTAGGATGATAATCGTTATCATTGAGTACACACTCTTTTGCTCTATTCTTTTCCTTTGCGCTGGAAAATAGCCTATGGTGAGCTTCAACCTGCGACGATTCATGATTGCTTCCCTATTGCTGCCGCTGATAGCGGCGAGTGGATGCAGTTCAACGACTACACCTGCCACCCCAGAACAATCTACCAATGCCCAATCTTCTGCCTCAAATCAGCAAATTAGGGTATTAACGACCTTTCTGCCGGTTTATTTATTTACTAAAGCAGTGGCGGGCGATGCAGCAGAAGTAGACATCCTGATCCAGCCTGGAACTGAGGTGCATGAGTATCAGTCCACCCCAGCAGATGTGCAGGCGATCTCCCAGGCAGATATGCTGGTCAAAAACGGGCTGGGCATCGAAGCTTTTTTGGAGGGCACGATCAAGAGTGCCGAAAATCCAAAACTGAAGGTGATTGATGCCAGTGCTGGGATTGAACCTGTGAAGGAGATCTCCCCGGTTGTGGCAACCAGCGGGGAAAAGGCTCACAGCCATGACGACCATGACCATGACCATAGCCATGAAGGTGGCAAAGGTGCCCATGTTCATGCCGACGGCAACCCCCACGTCTGGCTTGATCCTTTGTTGGCAAAGAAACAGGTGGAAAACATTCGAGATGGGTTGATTGCAGCAGACCAGACGAACGAGCCTGTTTACAAAGCAAATGCCGCCGCCTACATTCAAAGGCTCTCTAATTTGGACAACCAGTTTCAGCAAACCCTAAAACCTTACCAGAACCGCACGTTTATCACCTTTCATGATGCGTTTCCTTACCTGGCTAAACGTTACCAGCTTAAACAAGAAGCCGTCGTAGCGATTCCAGGGGATCAACTTTCCCCCGGAGATGTCCGGGAAACGATCGCGGTGGTCAAGCAGTTTAACGTCAAAGCGTTACTCAGTGAACCTGGTGTTGATAACCAGTTGCTAACTGGGATTGCTAAAGATCTGAACTTGAAGGTATATCCACTCGACTCATTAGAGGTTGGACAGCTAGACCCCAACTACTATTTCACGGCAATGGAGTCGAACTTGAAAACTTTGGAAACCGCATTTAAGTAGTCCTTCTCGGTAGGGATGGGGAAGTAATGAGTAGCCGTATGAATGAACAAACCTTCAACTCATACCACTTCTGACTCATACCCAGAATCAATCATGCCGTGGGGATGGATAGGAGAGCAGGAAGGATGAGTGCCCATTCAATCAATATAAGTCCGGTGGAACCGCCGGTTGTTCGAGTTCAAAATTTGACGGTTTACCGGGGACAGTATGCGGCAGTGCAGAACGTTTCGTTTGATCTGCACCCTGGCACTTCAACGGCGATCGTCGGTCCCAACGGTTCTGGCAAGAGTACGCTGGTTCAGGCAATGTTGGGTTTGCTTCCCTATTCAGCGGAAACGGTTGAAATTTTAGGTCACCCGATCGCCCATCTAGGCAACCTGCGTCAACAAATTGGCTACATGCCCCAAAATTTCATCTTCGATCGCAACTTTCCCATTTCAGTCGGTGAATTAGTTGGATTAGGGTGGGTTAGGGGCAGTCTGGGGGCAGAGAGGTGGAGGAGCAGAGGAGCAGTTGGAGCAGTAGAGCAGAGAAACGTCTTAAACCGACCAACAACTAACAACCAACAACTAAAAACTCTATCCCACGCCCCACGCCCCACGCCCCGATCTCCATACCCAGTCTCATTCCCCTGGCAACCTGACCCAGAAAAAGTGGAAGCCGTTGCCCAGGCACTTCGACGGGTAAATGCTTACCACCTGAAACGGCAGGCGATCGGAACTTTGAGCGGGGGCGAAATCAAGCGAGTACTGCTGGCGTACTGTCTGGTCGTACCGCGTCGGTTGCTGGTGCTAGATGAAGCCTTTGCTGGAGTAGATGTGCAGGGCGAGGCAGAGTTTTATGACCTGCTCAAAGAGTTAATGGTGGCAGAAGGCTGGACATTGTTACAAATCTCCCATGATCTGGATATGGTCAGCCGTACCTGTGATCACGTTCTTTGCCTGAACCGATCGCTCATCTGTTCGGGCTGTCCCGAATTTGCCCTCTCCCCCCAAAATCTACTGGCAACCTACGGTCCGGCATTTGGGCGGTATTATCATCAGCATTGAGAGTGTAGGTGTTAGGTGTTAGGTGTTAGGGAGTGAGGGAGAAATACCATCCACTCAAAATTTCCAACTTTCAACTTTCAACTCTCAACTCACAACTCATTGATTGCTGTCTATATGATCTACTACGACCCCTTCGGTCGGTGACAGAGAACGGTCTAGTTGCCCTTCGGAGGCTTCTACTTTGGTTGAAAGTGCCTTTAATTTTTGCCGCGCTTTGTCTCGTCCAAATTCGATCGCTTGATTACGAGATTCATTTTTGCCAATGATTTTTTTAGTGGTGTCTAAGCCTTTGTGGATGCTGTTGGCTGCTTTTTCAATTTCTTTAGCTTTGCGTTTGGTTTCAACGGGTGTTTCAGCAAGATAGGTCGCAGTATCACTCTGCATCAATGGTTGAAAAGCATTGTCTGCGTTTGCCTGAGCCGGATGAACCAGCAGCAACCCGACAAACATGAATAGCTGTAAGATGCCGAGGGCAAGGATTCGACGGGGTTGAATCGCTTTGAAAATTGAAAAGATGGGTGGCATGGGGATCCTAGTAGAGTAACGTCAGTGGATGAGAAGTGGATGAAAATTGCAGCGTTAACCAGCGGTCGGGAGGTTCTCTATCCCGGTTTTAACGATGTCCTGGTCAATTTCAAACCGCTGTTGCATAGCTTCCAGTACCCTGGCTTCCTCTGGGGAAATGGTGCCGTCAAGCTGGGCGATCGCGTAACAGCGTGAGAAGGTCAGAATTGCGAAGTCTTGATTCATTTGATCCAGTAGGGCACCTAAGGGTTGGGGTGCTTTCAAGTGGGCTGAGATTGCCTTTAGCGAATTGGGATGCAGCCCAATGGATTGGAGATTAGGCAAAATGTCTTCCCAGGACTTTTCTGGATAGCTGGCAAGCAACATATGCGCTAGAATTTGATCCATGATTGCCTGTTGAGAAATAGCTACATCCAGGTAATGTTCGCTCTGATCATGAATGTCCTGGAGCGTTTCAGTTGAGGTTTCTACCACACCCGGATCTAGCTTGGCCTCGTAAAAGCGACAGGCTGCATACCCCAGGGCATAGAGCATCGTTGCGTTTGCGCTGGCACCCACCAGTGCCCCTACCAACGGTAGGTTTTTGACAAACACCAGTCCTGCTCTAATTGCCCGACTGCCACCCAGCGCTAAGCCAAAAATGGCGATCGCCTCTCCTTTGCGAGCCGGATCCTTTAAATCCAAGCCATAGGCAGCCGCAATTTGATAAAGCATTTCGGTTTGCAGCGCGGTTGTGGTTGCCAGATCCACTGCCAAAAGCGCGATCGCCTGTCCGGGTACCAAGTTGCTGGCTAACCCTACACCGCCTGCATAAACTGCTTTTTCTACCATGAGCCGATGGGCAATCTGACTGGGCGATTCTTCCGGGTACTGTTGCTGGAGCTTCCGCACCACCTCCGTCGCCTTCACAATATCCACCTGATCACTGGATTCCACCAGCCAGTTAAGCTTCAGTGCTCTGGTAAGTCTGAGAATCAGAGGATTGTCACTCACATAGGAGACCGCCTGCCCGGTGCCTTCCGTAGCATGGGCAACCAGACGATGGGATTGCTTATAGGCAGTATCCCCAACCTCTGAAGTCAGCTTGAGTGCCGATTCGCCTGTTTGAGCAGCGTTTCGACCAATCACCCCCCCCATTTTTGCAGAGGTTTTGGCGATCGCCTGACCCGTCTGAACCAGTTTGTTATACACATTCTTTCCCAGTCCGACCACCGCGCCAGCCGTTGATTTGATCATCGACGCTGGAAGTGCAACGAGATGCTTTTTACCAGAGTTGCCCGGTTTTAACCCAGTATCCAGGGAATTGGTAGCGGAGCCTTCGGTGGAAGCGTCAAGCCCTGACGCTAGTTCAGTACTTAGGTCAGTACTTAAACCTGTTTGAGGGCTTAATTCTGATTCAGATAGTGCTTGCGGTTTGCTGTTCATAACGAGTCTCTCAACACCCAGAGGTATGGACTCAAGCCTAGCTATGTAAGCATATTTAATGCCTCAATCTCAGGGAGGTTATTGATGGCAACCGTTCTCATCGTTAGGACATAGGACTGAAATCCCCAGGAGGACTTTAAAGATAGGGCGTTGCTGAAAAGCGGGATGAATTGCAACGAAGTTTCAAGCATCCCGCACCTTTTTTATCCCAGACTCAGCAACGCCTTAAAGATTAGGGTATGGGGTGCCGGGTGAGGGTGCCCTCATACCAGTGAAACCGCTGTCGCATAGCCGTTTGAGAGCTGAGATTTTACAGGCGTGCGATCGCTTTCTATCCCCATTGCCCCCAAATGCTTCATACAATTGGTATAGGCTTGGTTATTCTTACAGAGGGATAGCGTCTGCCTGTTTAAAGTGATTCTATAAAAAAGTTCTTTGACTGATTCTCTTCTTCGGTTTTCCACCATCCAAAAGGATGCCCATGACACGAATCCTAATCTTGTATGCTTCGCTGGGATCAGGTCATATTAGTGCTGCTAAGGCACTTCGGGAAGCATTTGCCCGTCGCCCAGATGTAGAAGTTCAGATTGAAGATGCCTTCGATCATGCCAGTCCGTTGTTACGGGAGACCATTACTACTATCTATGAACGCCTGAGTGAGCGAGTTCCCCATCTTTACCGGGTCATTTACGAAGGCAGCGATGTCGAAGACCTGGAAGAGTCTATGAGCGACAACCTGCTGTTTGCCAAAATTGAGCGTCCCTTTCTCAAAGATCTGGAGCGGTTGATTAAAGATAGTCAGTCCGATGCCATTATCTGTGTGCAACAGATTCCCAGTCGGTTGTTGCAACTAATGAATCGGGCGGGCGAACTGCCCCAGCCTCATTATGTCGTTGTGACGGATGTTATGGCGCATAGTACGTGGTTAATGCCAGGAGTCAAAGGATATTTTCTACCCAGTGATTTAACGGCTGAAGTTTTGATTCAGCGCGGAGTTGAGCCTTCTCTGGTCCATGTTACGGGCATTCCAGTCAAACTAGAAATTGGTGAACCCAAGTCTCAAGCAGAGATGCGACGGCGGCACAACTTACCTACCGATGTTCCTGTGGTGACAATGTTTGGTGGCGGCTTACAAGCCAAACGAGTACGTTTGATTGTGTCGAAGCTGTTAGAAAGCTCAATGCCTGGGATGGTGGTGGTGGTGGCAGGACGGAACGAGAGTTTACTGGATAAACTGGAAGACTTGACCGATGGGGCGCGAATGAAGCTGCGTCGATTGGGCATGATTGACTATGTGGATGATCTGGTGGTAGCTAGCGATCTGGTGATTACGAAGGCTGGGGGCTTAATTACCAGTGAGGTACTGGCGCGGGGAACCCCAATGGTCATTTTTGACTCCTTCCCCGGTCAGGAAGAATGGAATGCAGACGTGGTTTCAGCCATGGGTGCAGGCGTTCAGCTACGTCTGGCGGGGATGGTACCCCCTACGGTACTGCATCTGCTTAATCAACCGGATCAGTTAGCATTTATGCGCCAAAAAGCGCCCAAAATTGGTCAGCCCCATGCTGCCCTAAAAATTGCTGACATTATCCTTGAACAGTTGCGGTCCTCTAAAGGGGAGCAGCGTGAGCCGATAGAGCAACATTAAAGATCCATGAGATCCATGCAAACAAAATCGAAATCTTCGACTACCGACTCGTTTCTTTGGGGTGTAGCCACATCCGGCTATCAGAGCGAAGGTGGCTTTAATGGGCACCAACAACCCCAAAATAACTGGTCACTGTGTGAGCAAAAAGGCAGGGTGATGCGAACTGGGACGGCTGCCAACTTTTGGAATCGCTATGAAGAAGATTTCCAGTTCTGCCAGGGAATGGGGCTAAATGCTTTCCGAATTGGATTGGAGTGGGCACGAATTCAGCCAACTGAGTCTACCCATCGGGCATCTCCGCCGCCGTTTGATTATGCGGCTCTAGATGCCTATGGCGATCGCCTCGCTGCCTGTCGTCGGTATGGGTTGGAGCCAGTCGTTACCCTGCACCACTTCACCCATCCTGCCTGGTTAGGCTTGGATGCATGGTTATCAGAGGATACCGTCGATTACTTTGTAAACTATGTTCGCACCACCGTAGCTCACATCAATCGGCGGTTGACCGATCGCTACCAGCTTCCCCCAATTCACTGGTTCATCACGATTAATGAACCCAACATGTTGGTCACCAGTACCTACCTCAGCGGGCAGTTTCCAGGGGGACATTCAGAACGAGGCATTAGCGCAGTTCTGCGTGCTTACAATCACATGCTGACGGCACACGTCAAAGCCTATAACTGCATTCATGACCTTTACGATGCAGAGGGCTGGGTAACTCCCCAGATTTCGCTCAACACCTTTTGCAGCGATCTCTACTGGTCAGAAAAAGCCCTGTGGGATCTGTTAAGTCTACCGGAACGGGACGTTAAACCCGCCAATGTACGGGAGTTTATTCATGAGAAAGCCAAACAATTGGAGGCTACCTTAAAGCATACGACGCTCCCTTTTCGCCATGATCTGCCCTACCAGGCAGGACGGTTGACCCACTTCATCACCAATTTTTTGGGCTACCGGATGTTTGACATCCAGTATTTTGACTCCTACCTGCAAGCGCTGAATCAGTCACACCGGGAATCGGTGTTTGATTATGTCGCGATCGACTACTATGACCCCTTCGTTGCTCACCTGTTCCGTCTGCCATCCTTTTCAGACTTTGAGTTTCAAAGTAGAACCATTCGGGACTGGCTGATGGGCGGCATCACCAGCAAATGGTGGGACTGGCGCAGTTTGCCGGAAGGGTTGCACTTCTTCTGCAAATACTACTCAGAGGATCTGGGCGATCGCCCAATTATGATTGCTGAAAACGGGATGGCACTCCGCCGCAAGCCCAATAACAGCATTGCGACCCGTCGTAGCGATCAGCTTCACCGCAGCGAATTTCTTAATTTACACCTGGCACAGGTAGAACGGCTCCGGCAAGAACATGTCCCTTTAGTGGGTTACATGCATTGGTCCCTGACCGATAACTATGAATGGGGTTCCTATACACCCCGATTTGGCTTGCTCAGTATCGACTTTGAACAGGGCAGCGATCGCTCGATTGAAGATCACCTGGGCGATCGTCCCTCCGAAACCTATGCCCACCTCATTCGGGAAGCCCAGTCGAAGCAGGTGGCGATGCCTGATAAAAACCAATGAAAAGAATGTTCACTCCCGTCATGGCGAACAGCTACATTAACGACAATGATGTCTCTGAGCATGGTCAGGGGGACTCTAGCGGCTGAAAATATAGTTAGACTGACATCTTTTGTGGGCACTTTGGATGTCGGAGTTGGAGCTTGAGTCGCTTACTGGAAGCTGAACCTGAACCATTAACATCCATTTTGAGGCATTCTCGTTTGAACTCATCTGGGTATCCTTTCAGAGGGTCATAGAGGTCAATCAATTGGTGACCACAATCAACACAGATGTGATTTTGCTGACCTCTTTTCTTCCCATTCTTACGGATATGAGTGGAGCCGCATTCAGGACATTGCGTGAAAATCCCCCCTAATTCATACCCCTGTTCTGCAACGCCTACCAGATCGTAGGGGGCAGGTTCAGTGAATCCCCTTTTGCGGCCGCCACTGGGTTGGAAAAACCTGCCCTTACAAGGAGATTCTTTCGTGGAAACCGTCTTACACCTATCCATTCCCAATCGGTTATTTCTAGTGGTCCATTTGTATCGAACCTTGCCATTTTTCCAGGAGTGTAACCTGTCTGCAAATGGGGTATCGAGTATAGGTACCTGACCCAACGAGGCGAACCACCTGAGGTGACTCAGGAGGAAAACTGGGTGCAATTTTCATGGTTGGACCATGTCCAGTTGTGGGTGGCACGGTTGCTGTCCAACTTATTGACACAGCCGCAAATCTTTGCGCTGGGCACGGGAAAGCCCCTTTGCCCATCCTACAATATCGGCAAGTTCTTTACTAACGCAGTTGCTGAACTCATACCAGAGGATACTAGTGTTGCAAACACTAAATTTTGCAACATGGGGGCTTTGCCCCCAAGAAGGGGTGGAACTCCTTCACCCCTTGCAAAACTTTTGTTTTGTTGTACTAGACTATTCTCCTGCATTCACGTCTAAAACTCTGACCAGGAATGCCCAGCGGTCTGCGGACTCCTCAATTAACTTGGTGGTTGGTTTACCGGCTCCATGTCCGGCTTTGGTTTCAATCCGGATCAGGACTGGGGCAGAGCCGTTGTGGGCGGCTTGCAGAGCGGCAGCGAATTTAAAGCTGTGGGCAGGAACGACGCGATCGTCATGGTCTGCGGTGGTAATTAGTGTCGCCGGATAGGCAGTGCCCGGTTTGAGGTTGTGCAGCGGGGAATAGTGATAGAGTGCCTTGAACTCCTCTGGGTCATCGGGAGAGCCGTATTCTGAAGTCCATGCCCAACCGATCGTGAACTGGTGAAACCGCAGCATGTCCATCACACCGACTGCCGGGAGGGCGGCACCAAACAGGTCAGGCCGCTGGGACATACAGGCACCGACCAGTAAGCCGCCATTACTTCCCCCTCCGATCGCCAACTTTTTAGGAGAGGTGTATTGATTCTCAATCAGCCATTCCGCAGCCGCCATAAAGTCATCAAACACGTTTTGCTTGTTTAGCTTCATGCCTGCCTGGTGCCAATCTTCACCATATTCACCCCCACCTCGAAGGTTGGGGACTGCGTAAATGCCACCCATCTCCATCCACACCAGCAGACTGACGGAGAAACTGGGAGTCAGGGAAACATTGAACCCGCCATAGCCATAGAGGTAAGTGGGATTATTACCATCCAGGGTTAATCCCTGCTTGTGGACAATGAACATTGGCACCTTTGTGCCATCTTTGCTGTGGTAGAAGACCTGGCGAATTTCATAATCATCTGGATTGAAATCGACCTTGGGTTGGCGGAAGACCGTACTTTCTCCTGTCACCATGTCATAGCGGTAAATGGTGGGGGGAGTCGTGAAGCTGGTAAAGCTATAGAAGGTTTCGGTGTCTTCTCGTTTGCCGCCAAAACCACCAACCGAACCAATTCCGGGTAATTCCACATTTCGGATGAACTGCCCCTCCAGGTCGAAAATCTTGACCTGATCGTAAGCATCTTTCAAATAGGTCGCCACAAACTGATGGTTGAGGATACCGATGCCTTGCAAAGTTTCCGCTGTCTGGGGAATGATCTCCTGCCAGTGGTTGCGATCTGGATTCGTAACGTCGATCGCAATCACCCGTCCCCTCGATGCATCCAGATTGGTCCGAAACCAGAAGCGGGTACCTTCGTTGTCAATAAAGCTGTACTCCGCTTCAAAAGTGTTAATTAACTCAACCACGGGCGCATCGGGAACCGACAGATCTTTGTAGAACACCAGATTACGACTGTCGGTTCCCAACCAAACCGAAACAATCAGATAGCGTCCATCCTCGGTGACACCCCCACTGAAGCCCCAGTCTTTTTTGTCGGGACGTTCATAAATCAAAATGTCTTCGGATTGGGGCGTTCCAAGCTGGTGGTAGTATAGCTTCTGATAGTAGTTGACATCCTCTAGCTTGCTCTTTCCTTCTGGTTGATCGTAGCGGGAGTAAAAGAATCCCTGATTGTCATGGGTCCAGGACGCGCCGGAAAACTTGACCCACTGCACCTGATCACTGAGGTCTTCCCCTGATTCCACATCCCGGACTTTCCACTCCTGCCAGTCGGAACCGGAAGTGGACAAACCATAGGCCATCAGCTTTCCATTATCACTGATTGCCAGCCCTGAAAGGGCAACCGTACCATCCTCAGACAGGGCATTAGGATCCAGTAGGACTCGTGGCTGATCATCCAGGGACTTGAGCGTATAGAGAACGCTCTGATTTTGCAACCCGTCGTTTTTGAAGTAGAAGTAGCGCTCGGTGGTAGCATCCTCCCTAGAGTTTCCCTCTTTGAATGGAATACTGAATTTCTCGAAATTCCATAGTTGGGTCAAGCGTTGGCGCAAGCGATCGCGCCCCGGAATCTGATTTAAGTAGCCAAAGGTGAGCTTGTTTTGTGCCTCCACCCAGGCTTTTGTTTCGTCTGAGTCAGGATTTTCTAACCAACGGTAAGGATCGGAAACCTTTACACCGTGATACTCGTCAACATGGTTGACTTTCTGAGTCTGGGGGTAGAGAAAAGACTGGGCAGCGGTCATAGCGGAGGATACCAAGCAACTTTGTCCATAGTGCCAGATGAAGACGATTAGTGTGGTGACCATAACCAGAAAAATTTGGTTTTTCCACTGCCTGCGTCTGCGCCTGGAAGCATCCATTCCTGTCAACAAAGAAAATTTAAGATATGTAAACACCTTCATCCACAGAAACTCAATTATCCGTATCACGAAAGATTGCAATTCAATGTTCCCTGCGGTTGTTGATTGACCTGAAATCCCTCAAAAGGCAGAATTGTCTGCTTAACATTTTGTTAATAATCTAAAAGATTTTAGTTCGGTATCCTCCACTGCGGTGAATCTACGTGACTACCAGACAGATTAG
Organism: Kovacikia sp. CALU 1929; assembly: GCF_056784235.1. Lineage (NCBI taxonomy): Bacteria > Bacillati > Cyanobacteriota > Cyanophyceae > Leptolyngbyales > Leptolyngbyaceae > Kovacikia > Kovacikia sp. CALU 1929. The sequence goes on along the minus strand of NZ_JBXBCF010000067.1, from coordinate 48,950 downwards.
ACGAACTAAACCTTACTTATACAAGCTGATCCAGCAGTCCCAATGGGTAACTCTTTGGCTCCTGGGAATAGCAACCTGCTGCCTGGTAGTTTCCCTTGCCTGGTTTGCAGATGTTAGCGTTGTGACCCACCTCTTTGACCACTTAAATCACTGGCAACGGGATGCCGCCGAGTGGTTCCATGCACCTGCAAAGGATGCAGGCTGGAAGCTTTCCCTGGGATTGGTTGTAGGAGTGCAAGTCATTACTCGTCTCTTCCCCCAACCCAAGCAGTGGTCCCGATTTGTGGTGATCACGATTCTATTAGTGCTGATGACTCGTTACGTGCTGTGGCGATCGCTGACGACGCTAAACCTGTCTACACCACTGGATGGGGTGATCAGCCTGGGACTGTTTGCAATGGAAATGCTGATTGTCGCCAGTTACGGTATACAGCTTTTCTTTATGCTGCGGGAGCGCAATCGCCGTCATGAAGCGGACCGCTACTCTGTTGCCGTTGAGGCAGGCAGTTATATCCCTTCAGTCAGTATTCTGATTCCTACTTTTAATGAGCCGCCAGTAGTTTTACGGCGGACAGTGATTGGCTGTCAAGCATTGGACTATCCCCATAAGCAGGTTTACCTGCTGGATGATGGTAAACGGGACGACATTCGCCAACTGGCAGCAGAACTCGGCTGTCATTACCTGACTCGTCCGAGCAATCGCCACGCCAAGGCAGGCAACCTGAACCATGCGATCGCCAGGACCCAGAGCGAGTTGATTCTAGTGTTCGATGCCGATTTCGTCCCGACCCGCAATTTTCTGACCCGCACGGTCGGTTTTTTCCAGAACCCCCAAATCGGAATGGTGCAGACTCACCAGTACTTTTACAACGCCGACCCCCCTGCCCGTAATCTGGGTCTAGAAAAAGAACTGACCCATGAAGTCGAAATCTTTTCCCGCCATTACCAGCTCATTCGGGATGGGGCAAATAGCTCCCTGTGTTATGGCAGTTCCTTTATCGTTCGCCGTAGTGCCCTGGAATCTGTAGGTGGGTTTGTCACCAACACCCTATCGGAAGATTATTTCACCGGAATTCGTATTTCTGCCCAGGGATATCAGGTCATTTATCTGGATGAGAATTTGAGTGCAGGACTAGTTCCTGAAGGAATGCCTGCCCACATTGCCCAGCGCCAACGGTGGGCACGGGGAACCTTACAAGCCTTTTTCATCAAGTCCAGTCCAATGGCGATCGCTGGACTCAGTTTGCGTCAGCGGATTGCCCATTTAGAAGGGATTCTCCAGTGGCTCAATAGTCTGTGTCGAGCAGGCTTTTTACTGGTGCCTGTAGCAACGGTATTCCTGGGCATCATGCCAGTGGTTGCCACCATTCCTGATTGGGCATTTTTCTTTTTGCCTCTGTACCTGATGCAGTTTTCTACCTTTTCCTGGCTCAACCATCGTTCACGGGCGGCACTGATTTCTGATATCTATTCTGTGGTTCAGTGTTTTCCCCTCTCTGTAACGGTTGTACAAACCTTACTCAGCCCGTTTTCTAAGAGCTTCCAGGTGACACCGAAGGGAACCGTCACGACCAAAGCCGTGTTTCACTGGAAACTCGCCTGTCCGCTGATCGTAGTGTGGATATTGACGTTGTGTTGTTTTGTCTGGGAGGCTTATATCCTGGCAATGCATCCAGAATATTTGAGCCAGGAAACGACTCAATACTGGAAGTTTGGATTAATCTGGTGCCTCTATAACCTGCTGGTGTTAGCAATTGCCATTCTCTGTTTTATTGATGTTCGCAAACCAGATACCTGTGAATGGTTCGCACAACAGCGGACGGTGCAGCTACAAATCGGTCGTCAAGTGATTTCGGGAGTGACAACCCGGATTTCAGAAGCAGGCGCAGAAATTACCTTAGCTAAACCGGATAGTTTGTTTGAGCAAACAGATTGGACCCAAAATGACTCGTCCACCCTGGCGCAAACCCGCAAATTCCCAGTCAAGCTTCACTTCTCAGTTGAGCAACTAGATCTCCAGGCAACCGTTGCCCAGATAGACTCTAGCTCTGATAAACCAATGATTACCCTCCTGTTTGATCCTCTCAATCTGGTTCAGCAACGTCAATTAATCGAATTGCTGTTCTGTAACCCCGGACAATGGCAGCGTCAATCTGCACCGGGAGAATTAAGGATGCTATGGCTATTGTTCCGTAGCCTAATCCGTCCCCGTGCCCTATCAGAATTAACCTGAGAGAAGAAAGGAAAAGTGAGGAGTTGTTGGTTGTTGGTCGGTAGTCAGGTGTTAAGGGGTAGGAAATCGATTTACTTCACCAGAGTGTATCCAGTTTGTTACCTAAGATAGGTCTGTTAGGCATGGCTTGTCTTGTAAAACAGAATCAGGAGAACAACGTCCTGTTTTGTAAAGGACCTGGTGAGCCATGTATCGACTTGCGATCGTTGACGATAATGAGGCGTGGTGTTTTGTAGTTGCCCACCTGTTTGAGCAGCACGGTTACGCCGTTTCAACTTTTACTGAACCTTCTTCCTTTCTGCGAGAAGCCGAACAATTTGATATCGTCTTGGTGGACTTTTCGATACCGCCGCGTCGTTACCAGAAAGAAATGGATGGTCCGGACTTAATTCAGCACTTAAAGGAAACGCTGGCACAACCACCCCTAACGGTTTTGATCTCCGCCTTTTTTACTGAAGATATATTGCCAGATGCCAAGTCAATTTGTCCCCAGGCAAATGGCTATCTCAGTAAAGGGATGGGTTTGCAGGAGATTTTAAAGCAAGTAGAGCAAATCGTTGCTACTAGAATGCCGAAAGCCAACGCTCGTCCTCATTTCAACGTGAAGCATCGAGCTTCTAAGAGCTTTTCAGGCGATCGCGTATCTGCCAGAAGTACCTGGTAAATGGGGTAGCAGGTGATCAACGAAAATTAAGAGTTTTGAAGTGAAGTATTAGAGATAAAAGACAAGCCTCTCGGTGTAGCGGCTCAAATCTTGAGGAATCAACTACCCCGGTAAGTGCTATAGGACCAGGGTGAAGTTAACAACGGCACATGGTAGTGGGTAGTGGCATCGGCAATGCCAAACTGAATTGGAACCCGGTTCAAAAAGGGTATATCAGAGCTATTAGCTGATTTTTGAGCGAAATAGGCGCTGACCCCAAACACCAGTTCATAAATGCCGACCGTTAATTCTCCGTCTGTTAATAATGGAGCATCCGTGCGCCCATCCTGATTGGTTATCGTCGTTTTCAGCAATATTTTTTGTCCCGATCGCCGATCAACTGACCACAGTTCTACTGTCATACCAGCAGCAGGGCATCCGTGGGCAGTATCAAGGACATGGGTCGTTAATTTACCTGTCATCGGCTTTCCTATCATTTCATGGGTCCCGCCAGGATAATCTTAGCGATCGCATCCGTGACATCGGTAGGTTTCTCCCTTTCTAACTGGGCATACCACTGCTGAGTCACCGCTGGATCTTTTCCGTGAATCTGCTCGGCTCTTCGTCGCGCCTTCTCCACAACGGGATTTGCCCGCGCCATTCGCTCCGTTTCATAACGCTTCAGCGCATATTCTATGCCCAGGTTTGTAGTCGTCAGATAGTGCGTCAATACGAGCGCATCCTCTAATGCCTGACAGCCTCCCTGCCCTAAATCAGGACAGGTTGTATGGGCAGCGTCCCCCAATAAAGCGACACGACCCCGCACCATTCGATCTAACGGACCGACACTGTGGATCAACACCCGGTTTGTGGTTTCTGGATCAAGGCGCTGAATCAGCGATTGCACAGGTTCCGCCCAGCCTTGAAAGAACTTTGTCAAATCTGCTCGAATGTCGCCCGCTTCCTGTGCCAACTCTTTGCTCATCGGCACGTCAAAGAAAAAGTAGAAGCGATCGCCCCCCACGGGCATCATTGATGCCCGTTTATGTTCCCCCACATAAATGATCCACTGGTTCTTTGGAGCCAGATCCTCACTGGCTGGCACCAGTCCATTCCAGTTCACATAGCCCGCGTACTCTGGCTCTACCTCCTTTCCCAGCACATACTGACGCAGCACCGAACGGACACCATCTGCCGCCACCACCAGGTCACCCCTGGCTTCGTGCCCATTCTCAAAGAAGGCAGTCACTCCTGTTTCATCCTCCTGAACTGCCACACACCGGCATTCCAGCTTTACCTCCCCAGGGTAAGCCTCCAGCAACATCTGCTGTAAGTCTGTGCGGGCAACGGGATAGGGCCGCTGCCCAACTTCTTCTATCAGGGGAGTTAAATTAACATCATTCAAAAGCTCCCCTGTAAAGCGATGGTACTGCATCCCCTCCATCACCCCACCAATGTTCGCCATCCGGTCGCCTAACCCGAGGCGATTCAAAACCTTCACCCCATTGGACCAGAGCGAAATGCCCGCTCCTGCCGGACGCAACTCTTTCACCCGGTCATACACCTCGACCTCATACCCAGCCTGCCGCAGGGCAATCCCTGCGGTTAGCCCCCCGATCCCAGAACCTATGACAATCACCTTCAGGTTATTCACGTTTCTTACCTGCCAGAATGCTCAACAAGGTCGCCCACAAGCTCAATTCACTGTTTTATCATCCCACGCCATGCTTCTCCGTAGCCCCCAATGCCTTTTCTACGCAAATACAATCTACAGACCTTATGGGAGCCAGAGGTCAGGTGAACTTCTCTATAAGTTGGGTACTCTAAAACGGGTAGCAAGCTCCATCAAAAGTTCACAGAACTTAAACTGAATTATCCCCCCTTGAATCCTTGAAGATGCATACCAGACAGGCTTAAACCAGGTATTGATGTCTAGATTTCATTCCTTCACGAATTTATGTTTCAGTAAAGCCACCAGGGTTGCTCTGGAGATCTTTGTAGTAAAGGGCTATAAAACTTACAGTTTGATTTGAATTTGTATGGAAATCCCGTAATAGGTGAGTAACTTATAGTTGAACTTTTCATGAACTCAGACGTTTTGAGAGTGCTGGAATGAACATTTTGCCCACCGAAATTCCTGATGTTTTGATCGTTGAACCCCGTGTTTTTGGCGACGATCGCGGTTTTTTCTTTGAAAGCTACAATGCGCAAGCCTTTACTGACAAAGCAGGGATTACTGCCCATTTTGTCCAGGATAATCATTCGCGCTCTTGTCAAAATGTCTTGCGTGGGCTTCATTACCAGATTCAACACCCCCAGGGGAAACTTGTGCGGGCAATTGTGGGAACCATATTTGATGTAGCTGTAGACATTCGTCAGGATTCACCAACCTTTGGGCAATGGATTAGTTGCCTGCTTAGTGCCGAGAACAAACGGATGCTTTGGGTTCCCCCTGGGTTTGCCCACGGTTTTTTGGTGATCTCTGATTTTGCTGAAGTTTTGTATAAAACGACGGACTATTATGCACCGCAGCACGAGCGGTGTATTCTCTGGAACGATCCTGACCTGGCAATTGATTGGCCCCTGACCGCAGAACCTATTTTGTCTAACAAAGATCGGGAAGGAAAGCCGCTCAAATCTGCCGACGTTTATTCCTAACCTGGACCTTTCACGGAAATTCTCATGAAAGCAATCATTCTTAGCGGTGGTAAGGGTACACGACTGCGTCCACTCACCTACACGGGAGCCAAACAACTGGTTCCCGTGGCAAACAAGCCGATCCTGTGGTACGGGATTGAGGCGATCGTTGCAGCCGGTATTACGGATATTGGCATTATTATCAGTCCCGAAACCGGGGACGAGGTCAAGGCAAAGACCGGCGATGGTGAGCAGTTTGGGGCAAATATCACCTATATCCTTCAAGAACAGCCTGCCGGATTGGCGCACGCGGTTAAGGTCGCCCGCCCATTCCTGGGAAATGATCCGTTTGTTATGTATCTGGGCGATAACCTGATCCAGAGCGATCTGAATCCATTTTTGAACAACTTCAAAGATCAGCACATGGATGCACTGATCCTGCTGCGACCCGTAGCCAACCCTACGGCGTTTGGGGTTGCCCAGGTAGATGCTCAGGGGCGAGTCATGCACCTGGTGGAAAAACCGAAGGTGCCTCCGTCTAACCTGGCATTGGTGGGTATTTATTTCTTCGCTAATACCATTCATGAGGCGATTGATCGAATTCAACCGTCTGCCAGGGGTGAACTGGAAATCACCGATGCGATTCAGGATTTAATTAACGTACAAAAGCATGTAGAGGCTCGCCAGATCGAGGGTTGGTGGCTGGATACAGGGAAGAAAGACGATCTGCTAGAAGCAAATCAGATTATCCTCGATACCTGCTTGAAATCGGATGTAGCTGGTGAGGTTGATGCCCAAAGCCAAATTTTTGGGCGGGTCAAAGTGGGGACGGGTTCCCGATTGATCAACTGCACTGTGCGCGGTCCCGTCACCATTGGTCAAGACTGTCATCTAGAGAATTGCTTTATCGGTCCCTACAGCAGCATTGCAAATCAGGTATCGCTGATTGATGTTGACCTGGAGCACAGCGTGATTTTGCAAGGGGCAAAGGTTACCGGGATTCACCATCGGATTGTGGATAGTGTGGTTGGACAACGGGCACAGATTAAAGCGGCACCCCAGCGCCCCAAAGCCATGCGCTTTATGATTGGCGATGATTCCCAGGTTGAATTGGCGTAAGCAAGGGGGTAACACATCTGGCGAGCAGTCCATTAAGGGCTGTTAAAGGTTTTATCCAGATGCTTGCGCCCTAACTGAAGCCTGATGGCTCGGCTAAAACTTACAGCCATTTTCATGGGTGCCTGCCACACCGAATCCATTGTTTCGCATGAATCTAAAGGTATCGCCTGTGTGGCACTCGTCTGAAAACCGCTGTAAATTGTTGATTTCTAGCACCAGTGTGATTGTTTGGAGAGTATATCAGTGGCGGAACAGCAGCGTTTGACCAGGGAACCCCGCAAGATTTTGATTACTGGCGGGGCAGGGTTTATCGGTTCTAATTTTGTGCATCACTGGTGCGATCGCTATCCAGGCGATCGGGTGGTGGTGCTGGATGCGCTGACCTATGCGGGGAATCCCCAAAATTTGGCAGAACTGGAAGGAAAAGCCAACTTACGGTTTGTTCAGGGAGACATCTGCGATCGCCCTCTAATTGATGCTTTGCTGCAAGAAGAGGCGATCGATATTATGGCTCACTTTGCCGCCGAGTCCCATGTAGATCGGTCGATTCTGGGACCCGATGCCTTTGTCCGTACCAATGTAATTGGCACCTTTACTTTGCTGGAGGCATTTCGTCACTATTGGAATGCAAACAGTCAACCTACCCACTACCGCTTCCACCATGTCTCTACCGATGAGGTATACGGTAGCCTGGGAACCGACGATCCGGCTTTTTCGGAGACGACTCCCTACGCCCCCAACAGCCCCTACTCAGCTTCTAAAGCAGGGAGCGATCATCTAGTACGGGCATATCATCACACCTATGGTCTACCCACTCTAGTAACAAACTGCTCCAATAACTACGGTCCTTACCATTTCCCCGAAAAGCTGATCCCACTGATGTGCATCAATATTCTCATGGGTAAGCCGCTGCCCGTTTATGGGGACGGACAAAATGTCCGAGACTGGCTCTACGTAGGCGATCACTGTAGCGCCCTGGACGCGGTGATCCATCGGGGTCAGCCTGGTGAAATGTATAACATCGGCGGTAACAACGAGGTTAAGAACATTGACCTGGTCAACAAACTCTGCGACCTGATGGAAGAACTGGCTCCTGACCTACCTGTTCGCCCCTGTCATAAACTAATTACCTTTGTCAAAGACCGTCCTGGACACGATCGCCGCTACGCCATCAATGCCACCAAGCTGCAAACCGAAATTGGCTGGACTCCGGCTGAGACGGTTGAAAGTGGTCTGCGAAAAACAGTGCAGTGGTATCTGTCAAATCAAGATTGGTGGCAACCCCTACTCTCACCTGAGTATCAGGCTTACTACAAGCAGGTTTACAGCAACGTCGCCTAAAGCACTTTCCGCAGGGTAAGAAATTTACCCCCGATTAAGGACAAAAAAGTACCCTCGTAAAAAGTCAAGAATTGGCTTTTTACGAGGGTGAATGAGCTACAGAAACCAGAAAAAGCCAGACTAGAAGGAGAATTGAGTCCGAATATTTCCGACGAAAACCGTCGGGTTACTGTCAAAGTTGTTAGCATTCCATATCGTATAGAATGCAGGCACGATCGCAATATTGTTCGTAATGGGGTAGAAATAGGACACTTCTAGATCGTATTGGGTGCCGCCATCACCCCCACCCGACAGCAAAAAACGGCGACCGCCTAAATAGTCATAGGGCATGACAAATGAAATCACACCCAATGCCCCCTTTTTACCGAGGTCAGGGAAGCCCAAACCGACCTGAAAAGCCTGCACCCGGATATCGCCACCAGAACGGGCAGGGTTGACCGGGTTAATGTCCAGGTTGCCGTAGGAGTAGCGCCCAAAAATACCGAAGCCACTGGTAATCGTCCAATCAAAGTTAAAGATGAAAGTATTGGCTCCAGAATCCCTCACCCGTCCGCCAAATCCGTCATCCGCATAACCATAGGGCAGAGGCTCACCCACCGCACCACCAATAAACCCGTTATAGGGCTTAAGGCTGGAACGGGTATAGTGAAGGCGCAAATTGATATTTTTGGTGGGTGAATAAGCCAATTCCGCAGAAATCGTGTTGGAACTATTGAACAAGCCATCATTGGGGTTGTTTGACGTGTTAAATATGGCAGGGTTCAAAAATTCTGTGTTCTCTGCCATATAGCCCACCGTCAGCCTTAGAGGTTGGGCGATGTTCCAGGTCAGAACCGCCCCAGAACCACGATCCACGGCGTTTGACAATGTACTTCCATTAGAGTTGAAGCTGGTTGCCCCATTGAGGAAGAAGGTATAGCGGTTGTTGTCAAAGTAGCGATAAAAGTTGAGGCGAGGACCAATCGCAACCCGCACGTTGTTACCGACGGGAAAGGCATAAAACAACTCCCGCACAGAAACGCTACCTGCGGTAGGAACCCCTGTCTGATCCAGGAAGGGGGTGCCCCAAGAGTTGAAGAACCCTGCTGACACCAGTTGGTTAGCTGGCGAATTGCCATTACCTGACACCAGTTGGGTCACCAGCGAGTCTTTTCCGGTAAATGAGGTGGTGAAGTTAAGGAAGGTGTAGTAGCTAAGTGAGACTTGGGGCGCATCCCGCAGAACACGGGTGGGGACACCATTGACCCGCTGTGGAGGAGCAAGGGCACTACCGGGGGCAAAGCGGCTGCGTTCAGCGAGGATGTCTCCCGTTGGAAAGGCACCAGTTAGATTAAACCAGACGTTACCTGAGAGTTTGGTGGTCGTAGAGAATTGCTGTGCTTCCAGGGTGGCAGTGCGGACTTCCAGCGCATCGACTTTACCACGCAAAACTGCCAGTTCTGCTGCAAATTCCTCCTGGAGTCTTTGTAGTGCCAGCAGATCTTCTTTTTTTATCAGGTCACTGGTGGCAGCACTAATTAACTCAGTGATCCGATCGAGACAGGCGTTAACCCCAGCGGCAAATTCATACCGACTGAGGGCGCGATTGCCACGATAGGTGCGATCGGGATAGCCGACGATACAGCCATAGCGCTCAACCAGGGATTGCAATGCCTGGAATGCCCAATCAGTAGGTCTCACATCGGTTAATTGGGAAACCGATGTTACTTGTGGCATATCTTCAGTAGCATAATTTTCTGGAGCATGTAAGTCCACAGGATCTGACCCAAACATTGGTTCAATAACATTGGGGTCAGAAAGTTCAAGCCCTCTAGCGCCCCCGGCTGTGGATAGGCATAGAAAACCTGCTAAAGCGGGAGTCATCAGCAGAAGAGCCTTAAGCTGACTTGACAACTGAAAATTCTTATTCATCATCCTCACACCATTGAGCACAACACACAGACAAACTATGCGATCGCCTCCCACAGCCACGCAGAAGCCACAAGCATTGATGCAAAACTGTTGGGAAACCAACGCTAACCGTTCAACTTAAGACAGCGGTTTCCGTTCCGAAGCAGGCGGAAGTGCCCGTTCTGCCTTCGGCGGTAAGAAGCTATCATTGAACACTTGATCGATGGGAGGAGTTGGTAAGTTAAACCCTTTTGCCACCTGGGCAACCGTTTTCTCTAACCGGGCTGGATCAACCCCTCCCAAGCCAACCGACTCCACTTCCGGTGTGATGTAAAGTCGGTCGATCGCAATCTGTAACCGGAATCGCTCCGAATCCTTATCCATTAAGGAATCACCCGCCTTCACAACAGAGTCTAATCCGGCGGTTGGGTCTTTCAAGGTCTCTTGCAGTCCCTTGAAATAAGCTCTCAAAAACCCCCGCACCAGTTCTGGATTCTGTTCCAAAAAGGACTTCTTGACCAAAATGGCGTTGCCATAAAGTTCTAACCCATTTTCGCTGTAGTAGAAAATGTTGAGATCATCCAGGCTTTTACCTGCTTTTGCCAGCGATGGAACCACTGATGTGACAAAACCGCTGACCGCATCCACATCACCCTTTGCCAAAAAAGTTTCGCGCAGTTTAGGTTCCATCGTGATCCATTCCACCGAATCGGGTTGTACCCCAACCTCTTGAGCAAAAACGGGCCACAACTTGCGGGGTGCGTCTCCGGCGGGTGCGCCTAATTTTTTGCCTTCTAACTTCTTAGGCTGATCAATGCCGCTGGACTTGAGCGTAACGATAGAAAAGGGTGATCGGTTGTAAGGAACGGCAACGGCAACCACTGCATCATTGGGGTTCTTGGCGTTGAATTCAATTACGGAGTAGAGATCGCCAAATCCGATGTCAAACTGTCCGGCAGCAACTTTGGTGATGGTATCAGCAGAACCATATCCCCGCTCAATCGTGACATCCAGTCCTTCATTAGCAAAGTAACCATTCTGGATCGCGATCGTTAGGGGTGCATTATCTCCCTGCAACAACCAGGAAGGATTAACCTTGACGGCACGTTTTTCTTTTTTATCAGCGGTTGTGGCTGCACTGGTCGCTTCTGGAGAAGACGTAGTTGCCGTCGGTTGAGATTGGCAGGCACCCAGAACCAGCAAGCTGGAAGCTAATGCAAAAGATGTCAAACGGATGAACCAAATTCTACTCATCATAATATTGCTTAAGTCCGTAACAGCTTGCTGCGAATGTCAGTGGATAGAAATTGTGTACAAATCAAATCTGGGATCCTACGTGCCAGAATCTCACTGTAAACAGCCAAAAATGAAAACTGTAATCCCCTATACTTTTGATTCCCTGGGTAATTGGGATGCTGGCGATAACAATTAAGGCTTTTTCGCCTCAGTATTCGGTTTCATTGCTTAGTATCATTCGTGAGTTTTTGAACTTAAATCGTGTTATGGGATACATTTAATGATTTTCGTTGAAGAAAACGTGAGTTTGCCTTGCAACTATCGCATCGAAGCTATCGCATTGAAGTAATTAAGGAGGTAAGCGGTTATGGTTCAACCGCAGTCGCTGGATAGGTCAGCCAAAGTTGAAAAACCTGCCATTTTAGAATTCGATCGCATCGGTCTGGAATATCCTGTTAAAGGGGGAGTTCGCCAGATTATTGAAGAGATTACCCTTGCCATCACAGAAGGAGAGTTTGTTTCCTTTGTGGGACCGAGCGGCTGTGGCAAAACCTCGATTCTACGGATGGTGTCTGGGTTAGCCCCTGCCCCGATTGGAGAGATCCGGTTTCGAGATCAACGAATTACGAAACCTATGAAAAATGTTGGCATCGCCTTCCAAAATCCGGTCATGATGCCCTGGCGAAACACATTAAAAAATGTGATGCTGCCGCTGGAAGTGGTGCAACCCTATAAGCGGGAATTTAGAAATCCCAGGCGCAGGGAAGAATTTACCCGTTCAGCCCAGGAACTACTGGCAACGGTTGGACTACAAGATTTTCAGAACCAATTTCCCTGGCAATTGTCAGGCGGAATGAAACAACGGGCTTCCCTGTGTCGGGCGCTGATCCATCAACCAGAAATTCTGTTGTTGGATGAACCGTTTGGTGCGCTGGATGCATTTACCCGCGAAGAGATGTGGATGATGCTACAAGAACTATGGCTGCGAGTAAAATGCGTTTGCATTCTCATTACCCATGATTTGCGAGAAGCGGTCTTCCTTTCTGACACGGTCTACGTTATGGGACCTCGCCCCAGTTCGATCGTTTACAAACTCAAGGTGAATTTGCCCCGTCCCACCACGCTTGAGATGTTGCTGTCTGATGAGTTTAATCATCTGGTTGCGGATCTGCGTAGACATATTCATCGCAATTGAAAGAGGGGGATGCCTCGCTCTCTGCAACGCTTTAAAGCTTTATAGGATAATTTATGATTGATCTGGAAAAGTTTGCTCGGACAAAAACTGCCAGCATCGTTTTACCACTGGCTGCTACAGTTTTGCTATTTATTTTATGGGAACTGGCGGTCCAAATCTTAAAGATTCCAGCCTACAACTTACCAGCACCTAGTGCCATCATACAGGCGGCAGTGGATAAACAACAGGCACTGATTGAAAACTCTGCCCAAACCCTGTTCACGACATTAGGAGGGTTTGTTCTGGCAATTGTGGCGGGAGTTGTACTAGGGTTTTTAATTGGTTATTCACGAATTGCTTATGTAGTTCTTTATCCAATTCTGGTCGGTTTCAACACGGTGCCTAAAGTAGCCTTGGTGCCATTATTTGCCCTTTGGTTTGGGATCGGGACGGTACCTGCAATCCTGACAGCATTTCTACTGGCATTCTTTCCGATCGCTGTTAACGTTGCCTTAGGTCTGGATACGGTTGAGCCAGAAATGAAAGACGTGATGCGATCGCTGGGGGCAACCCAAGTGGAAGTGTTTCAGAAAGTAGGATTTCCCCATACCCTGCCCTACATTTTTGCATCACTGAAAGTTGCTATCTCATTGGCGTTTGTTGGAGCCGTCATTTCTGAGACGGTGGCATCTAACCGAGGAATTGGATACCTGATTGTCAGTGCCAGTTCAAACTTCGATGTGCCATTGGGTTTTGCAGGCTTGATGGTGCTGGCAGTGATGGGGACAGTTCTATACGTCTTCTTCGCGGTGATTGAGAAATATGTAATTTATTGGGCACGCTGATGCCCAGGTTTAAACCAGTTCCAATGACGGTAGTTAGGATGAATACGTCCTTCTGGCTCCCCATGACTGGATAACTCTACGTCATCAGGCATTTCCGCTTGTCCCTGGCTTCTCAATTGCTCCTGAGTTGCAAGCTGGCGATTCAAGAATTTCATCATTAACCTCCTTCAATAACGTTCGCGTTATTTCTGTGTCTTACGATACTATTCTAAATCCATTCAGAAGGTGAAGCCCTGAATCCCAGAGTATTGTCATGGTTTGCATATGAAACTGGGTGTTAAATATATATCTCAAGCCCCCGAAATCTCAAAGATTCCAGGGGCTTTGGTAAAAAGGATCGGTAGATATCCGTGCTAAACCTATTGGGTTTCAGACTCGACCAATTCTGGTTGCAATTCTGACTCGACTAAAACAGGTTCGGCAGTGCTGCCGTTAAGGCTAGAGACCGTGGTAAGTTCATCAGAGCTATCTGGGATAGCAAATGTCCAGCGCAGCATAGGTGGAGCCAGAAAGGTGGTTAAAATGACCATGACGATGATGGCAGCACTCAATGATTCGCTTAACGCTCCTGTAGCATCTCCGATCGCTGCAAATACCAACCCCACTTCGCCCCGTGGCACCATGCCAACGCCGATCGCCAGTCGGTTAATCCCTGGTTGACCAAATACGCCAAATCCGGTCACAACTTTACCGGCGATCGCAATCAAAATCAGAAATGAAGCCATAATCAGCCCCTCCCAATTCTCTGGGACGAACGGATTCAGCACACTAATATCAGTCCGGGCACCCACCACGACAAAGAAAACAGGCATCAGAACATCGGCAACGGGAGCCACCTGTTTCTGTAATTCCTCCCGCTTTTCGGTTTCTGCCAATACCAATCCTGCTGCAAATGCGCCTAAAATTGCCTCTAGATGAATCGTTGCCGAGATGTAGGACAAAATCAGCGCAAAAAATAGGGCAGACAGCAACACCTGTCCCCGCGTCTTCATCTGGTTAACCAGTTGGACGAAAAAAGGGTTGAGTAAACGCCCAACCCAAATGGCACCAATAAAAAACGCTGCCGCACTGAAAATTAAATAAACCACATCACGGACAACCACCTGTCCATCCCGCGCCAGTCCAGCAACCACTGCCAGCACAATGATGCCCAGCACATCATCAATCACAGCAGCACCGACAATAATTTGCCCCTCGCGGGTATTGAGCCGCTGCATTTCCGCTAGTACTTTAGCCGTGATGCCAATGCTAGTAGCCGTGAGGGCTGCTCCCGCAAAGACAGCGGGCACTGCCGGAATTCCAAACAACAGCATGAGTCCAGCGGTACCTAGAACGAGAGGAGTCACAACCCCAATCACCGCGACCACCGTAGACTGAATGCCAACCCGTAGCAGTTCCTTCAAATCAGACTCTAAGCCAATCTCAAAGAGCAGAACGACTACGCCCATTTCTGCCAGGACGGATATTACTTCCCTCTGGGATTGAAAGACATGGGAGAACGTTACCGGGTCCATATGGGCGGTCGCTTGCAGCAGATTCATGATCACGGAGTTACTTCCGGCTTCTCCAATGTCATTGAGAACCAGCAAGTGCAACGCAGAAATTCCCACCAGCACACCGCAGATGAGTTCACCCAGCACGGGCGGTAAATTGATTCGGGAGCAAATTTCGCCTCCCAGCTTACTTGCCAGATAAATCACCGCCAGACTAAGTAGTACTCCAGCCAGAACAATGGAGCTACTCTCTGCTTCGGTAGTTGCCAGAAGGGGAATCGGTAAGAGATGGAAGGGAATTAAGAAATCTGGATTCATGGATGGGTAATAGGGAAAGGATATTTGGGAATCAGAAATTCCGGATTGAGGGATGGAAAAACTGAGGAGAAAATTAAATAAATAACGAGATCTTAAAAATTAGAAAAATGAAATAAATTAAATAGTTTGAAGACTGAGGACAAAGGCGTAACCGACCTTGAACTCAGCCAATACTCACTGGATAACTGAAGATGCGAAGAGCCAAAGCCCCCCGCATCTCTGAATCGGCTGAATCAACAGTTAACTTTCAGCGGGTTCCACCGCTTCCATTTTGACGGGTTGAGGGCTTGTGCCATGAGGTAGCAGCCAGCTCAACAGAATGGCTGTTAGACCTCCGGTTGAAATGCTGGAGCCAAACAGGCTGTTGAAAATGGGCGGCTTATTGGCGAGGATTTCAGGGGCATAAACGACACCCAACCCCATTGCCAGGGAAACGGCAACAATAATCATGGAACGGCGATCGAGATGGGTCGAAGCCACAATACTTAGCCCTGCCACTGCAATGGAGCCAAACATGACTGTGGTAGCCCCTCCCAAGACAGGTTGAGGCATTGCCTGGAACACGCCACCCACAATGGGTACTAGACCGAGGACGGCAAAGATGCCTGCCACATAAAAGCCGACGTAGCGACTACCAACCCCTGTCATTTGAATCACTCCGTTATTCTGGCTAAAGGTAGTGTTGGGAAAGGTGTTTAACACCGCAGCAATCAACGAGTTCACACCATCGCCTAATACTCCTCCTTTAATGCGGCGAATATAAATCCCTCCCTTCACAGGCTCTCCTGAAACAGCCGATGTAGCCGTTAAGTCGCCCACTGTTTCAATTGCCGTTAAAACATAGAGCAGAATGAACGGCAGAAAGGCGGTGAAATCAAAACTCATGCCATAACGGAAGGGAATGGGAACCCTCACAATCGGCAGACTATTCAAAGCACTAAAGTTGACAAGTCCAAGGAACATAGAAACGAGGTAACCGATACCCAAACCGATCGCGATCGCGCCCATCCTCAGATAGCGATTACTGGAAACGGTCAGCAAAACAACAATTAGCAGAACCGATCCTCCCAATGCAAGGTTTTGAACACTGCCAAATGACCCGTCATTGGCTGCCAGTGCCCTGGGTCCGCCCGCCATGCTAACCACACCTGTCCGAATCAAGCTGAGACCAATGATCATTACCACTGTGCCAGATACAACTGGAGTAATGATCTTGCTCATCAAATGCAGAAAACGGCTCAAGATGATTTCGACAAAGGAACCAAAGAAACAGACCCCAAAAATGAGTGCCAGTGCTTGTTCAGGAGTTGCCCCTCCTCCAATAGCAACGGTTCCAACCCCAATGATAGGACCCAGAAATGCAAAACTAGTCCCTTGAAGGCTCAACAAACCCGACCCAACGGGACCAATCTTTTTGCATTGGATGAATGTGCAAAGACCGGACGCAAAAAGTGACATGCTAATGATGTAACTTGTATTAGCCGGATCTAGCCCCAAACTGCTGGCTATGATTAGCGGTGGAGTGATGATGCCTACAAAAGCAGCCAGCACATGCTGAAACGCTACAAAAAAAGATTCAGCTACTGGGGGTTTGTCATTTAAGCCATATATAAGTTCTGATTTAAACTGAGGTTCACTAGCCTCCTCTAGCTCTTCCAGCGCTATCTCATTATTTATCTGCGTCATGTTACTCTCCCAACCTACTCTGTTTTGACCTACGGTGTTTTCTACTTTGCCAGCCCCGCATTTGCTATCAACCGATAACAGACAGACGATCTGTATGCATTCAATCTCTGGCGATCCATTTAGTTAGGATAGGTCTAAGAAATTTCTGTGTTGTAACGTAAAGAACAAATCGTCCTCTGTAAAAGCAACGCTCTTCCCTGGCTGCACAACCAGAGTATGAAATTTACAACCCTGGCATCTATTCACACCTTTACCCCAAGACAACATTAGAGATCAGACCCAATGGCGCATCATCCTGATCCTGTGCAGGAGGGGGCGATCGCCAAAATCACAAAATAAAAACAAATTCCTTGCCAATACAAGAAATCTTGTATACGATAACTTACTGAATTGTATGCATTTTTATCGAGAGAGCAACTTGATCTCTACCCTATGGAATTGCTGAGCTGAAGACATAACTGCGGATAACCGTACTCAATTGGTAGCTGGAAATACCAATTTCATCAGTTTTCGCCTGTTTAATCAGTAAAGCTTGTTGGCAGATAACTGGTATGTCACGGGCGCGTAAATGGTTTGCAATATTTTGAATTTTGGAACTGGGATAACAGTCACCTTAGTTCCAAGATGTTTCTAAGACGGCTGCATAGCCAGTCTACTGAGTACCTAACAAAAAAAGAGGGGGTTACCTAATAATGCTCAAATTTCTTATTCAACAAGCCAAATGGCTAACTCTTTCAGTTGCCTTGGTTCTAGGTGTTTTGGTTGGTTTTCCCGGTGTTGCCCAGGCAGATAAAGCAACTCAGTTGCCTTCTTTGGGGATGTC
The DNA here is from genome assembly GCF_056784235.1 of Kovacikia sp. CALU 1929. Lineage (NCBI taxonomy): Bacteria > Bacillati > Cyanobacteriota > Cyanophyceae > Leptolyngbyales > Leptolyngbyaceae > Kovacikia > Kovacikia sp. CALU 1929. Next base: position 31,512 of record NZ_JBXBCF010000067.1, on the reverse strand, counting down.
TACCCTGGTCAATATCCCTGCTGGAAACACCCGACCGACTGCTGTGATTGCAGATATTAGCGCAGCCACTGATGCTGTGGAGAGCATCCTGGTAGATGCAGATGCCGAAGCAAAAGCAGCAGCGAAGGCAGCCAAAGCGGAAGCCAAAGCAGCGAAGGAAGCCGCCAAAGCGGAAGCTAAGAAGTTAAAAGAAGCCGCGAAAGCTGAGGCGAAGAAAGCCAAGGCAGAAGCGAAAGCGAAGGAAGAGGCGGAAGAAAAGGCGGAAGAGGAAGCAAAGGCACAGGCAAAGGCTGAAGCAAAGAAAACAAAGGAAGAAGCCAAAGCCAAAGCCAAAGCAGAAGCGGAGGAGATAGAAGCCGCCAAGTCTGAGGCAAAAGCTGAAGCAAAGAAAGCAAAGGAAGAAGCTAAAGCGGAAGCGACGGCGGAATCAGAGGAAGCCGATTGAGCCAGACCAGAGAGAGAAATGCTTCGCTATGGAGCTTTAGCCACCATCCTGCGATCGCTTGCCTAAAGCGCGAAAGAAGCTGGTGACATTTGTTACTACCCCGATGGGTTGCATTTGCTACCCTATCGCATCAATGCAACATATTGCAGCCTTTAAATTCTTCTAAATAAGGAGCGGCAATGGCGGTCAGTACCCGTACAGATGCACCATTTAGCTTAAGTGCTTTCCTAACTAGCGACGGACCCGCAGGCTTCTTGTTGAGCTGGGTAGCAGGGTTTGTTGATACCTCTGCGTTCATCATTCTATTTGGCATATTTACAGCTCATGTCACTGGCAACATTGCTTTAGCCGGTTCCTCGTTTGTCAGTTCTGATACAGAAACCACCATTACTCGTCTGTTGATGCTTCCTACTTTTATGGTGGCAGTTGCCCTCACCTCTCTACTGGCACGTTATGCCCGTGGCAAAAAGTGGTCTGTTTTTGCTGTGCTTCTAACGGCTGAAGCGATCGCGCTGGGGGTCTTTCTGGTGATTGGGATCACCCTGTCACCAGCTTTGTTTCTGGATGTGCAGGAGGAGTACATATTGCCAATCGGCATGGCGGGCGTTGTCGCAATGGCAATTCAGAATGCTTTGATGAAGGAGTCAAAGGGAGTATTCAAGAGCTATATTCCCACTACAGTCATGACCGGAAATACCACACAACTTACGATTGATCTGGTGCAGTATGTGAGTGCGAAACTCGCCCAACCATCAGAGACGATGCCAGATCCAGTGGCTGAAGCTGAAGAAGCCCTTGAGCGCCTAAGCCGCTTTTTTCCAGTGATTGCAGGTTTTGCTTTGGGCGGGTTTGGGGCAGCCTACTTTATTCTGGTTTCAGAAACCTGGTGGAGCCTGATGTTTCCCTTGGTGATTGTTTCAGGACTGGCGATCGCAGCTTACGTTCAGCACAATCGGAAGTCTTCAATGGGTTGTTAGTCGTTCGTAATTGAGTGACCGCCAGCCAATTATTGAACGATTTTGACGATGAGAACCAATCACTAATTTGGTTTCCAAAGCTCAACTCATTAGAAGCGCATTCACAACTAGGAGAATATTCCCATGAAACGCTTGTTTGTTTCGGCTTTTGCCTGTTTGATGGTTCTGCTAAACTGGTTTTCTGCAAATCCAGTCCAGGCGCAACCTTTGGGCATGGTTTCATTTCCGGGTTTACCGATTGCAGAAGCAGTCGAAGGCACAGTGGATTTTATTAAGAAACTAGAGGCTGAGGTACTGCCTCAATTAGAAAGTATTTTGACCGCTGAGCAGCGTGACCAGTTCAAATCTGCGATCGCAGATGGAACCAGTTTCCGTAAAGCATTTAAGTCACTCACGCTCACGCCGGATCAGAAATCTCAATTGGGAACTCTGCTGAAATCTCTGCCTAAGAAAGATGCTTTTGCTTCCTTAACTCCAGATCAAAAAAAACAGCTCTTTATGAAGAAGAAAGAAATGTTTATGCCAACCCCAGAGGAGATTGGTGAAAAGATCAGTGCCGGAATGAAGGCAGGGCAGGAAAAAGCTGGAGAGTTTGCAGCAGGTGCCAGCAAAAATGAGTTTATGCCCTCACCGGCAGATATTGTTGCAAAAATCACAGCGAAGATGAAAATGATGCAAACCAAGTTTCAACCAACCGCAGAGTAAGGAATGAGAATTACAGCGATTTTCAGATGAGTAAACCACAATTGCGTGTGGATGAGTAAATGGGTGAATGGGTGAGTGTGTGGCTTAGACAACCGGAAACGGCTGTAAATAACATCCAAACACAGTGTCATTCTGAGCAAACCGTTAGTGTAGCCTGCCGAGGGCTTACGAGAGCTTGCGTCAATCTGTCTACCATTCCTAACCCCTAACACCTGACACCTAAAACCTGATTTTTACAGGGGTTGCCAACCTTACGCCCCAGTCTATTAGCGCGTCACTGACCACTCTCCCTAACCCCTTTCTTTACCTATTCGTTTGTATCCTCAACGCCTATGAATACTGAGTTTTCACCAATTGTAGAGTCACTTATTGCGTTCACTCACCCGATCCTGATGCTAGGAGCATTGGCTGGAGCGCTTTATGCTCTTTATCTTGGAGTTTTAGCCAGAAGAACGCGGAACACCGATGCCGAAACCCGAAAGCAACTGATCAAGGGAAAGTACAACCAGAAGCACTTTCAGGTTGGTTCAATTCTGTTAGCCATTTGGGTTATTGGTTCGGTGGGTGGCATCGCCGCGACCTATGTGCTTTACCACAAGCTCTTTTTCAGTTCCCATCTCGTTGTTGGGTTAAGCACCCTTTGCTTTGCTGCTTTTGCTGCTGCTTTTGCACCCTTAATGCAGCAAGGTAAGGAATGGGCAAGGCTGTTACACATTACGTTTACCAGTTTGGTGCTTGGCTGCTTTCTGGCTCAAACCTACACTGGCTTACAGATTGTCCAGAAAATGCTGAGAGAAATACTCGGTACCGCTTGATTGGCTCCTGAAAGGAATGGTTTAGGTAATGGGTGGTTGAGTGGTTAAGTCGAATGAAAACTTTAGCTCTGGGACTTCTTTTGAGAAATCCCAGAGCTTGAATTTATTGATTGATTTGCCCATTTATTCGCCTACACTTTAGGCATCAATCAACAACCAGCGCATGATATCGGGAAGCTGCCGTTGCCATGCAGTTTCGTGGTGAGGTTCACCGTCTGCGAGTTCAAATTGCAATTCGTGACCGTGGTAACCCAGTTTTTTCAGATGTTCGTAAAAATCACGATTGATAGGGGGATAGTCTAACCAAACGCCATTGAAGGAGTATTGTTCGGATCCACCCACATAAATATAAATCTTTGACCACTGTTCGCTTTTGCGGTCCCACAGACTAAACATCTGCCCTTTGCCAAACAAACCTTTGCCCCACATCAAAGTAGCAGAGAGGCTACCAATCCGACCAAAAACTTGAGGATAGGCTTTACCCATGTAAAGGGTGATCAACCCGCCCATACTAGCTCCCATCACGCCAGTCCATTGCTGTTCTGGGCGAGTGCGGTAGGTCTTGTCGATGTAGGGTTTGAGACTTTCAACAACAAATTTGGCAGTGCGATCGGCGCGCCCACCAATCCAGGGCGAGTATTCAGTGAAGCGATCGCTCGTATGGTCAATCCCAACAATGATCCAGGGAGGAATGGTGCCTTCATAGGCAAGCTTATCCATTGCCCAATTAGCACACCAGGTATCATATACGGCAGATTCTGGATGGGCAAAAATGTTTTGTCCATCAAACATATATAGAACTGGGAACTGCTGGTTGGGGTTATGGTCGTAGGCATCGGGGGTATAAATCCGAACAGTGCGGTTGATGCGTTCACCGGGAGAGTAGAAGTCGCGCAGAATATGAATATGACCCATAGTGCATCCGAATTGATAGCGTGTTGTCGTGAGGGGGCATTCCAGGAAACACAGGGAGATAGCGGCTTGACCATCATCATCCCAAGATAGATTCACTTACGACTGACAAATTCAGGAAGGCGATCGCTCAATTTTGGGCGAAATCCGACTCTTGCGCTTAGATAGAGACTGATTTGAAGTCAAATCGCTTAACTTCAATAAGCCTGGTAGCAGAACCCAAGCCATATCCTCTGGGAAGGCTTTGATTTTATTAAAGCTAAACTGAAGCATAGGGTAGCTTATAGCGTTCTTATTTGGATTGTGAGAAAGGGGATCCCAAGGGGAACACTTCTCACAAAGCCTCTGCTTCTCGGACCTAATTTAGGAGTGCTATATGAGATTCAATGGTGATAGGGTTTTTGAGATGGTTTGCAGAAAAATGCTTGCTTTTGTTCCAGAAAAAACAAAATAAGCGCACCTGAATACTCTGGCGCGCTTATTATCCCTAACCCTTTCGGTGCAACGTACCCGTTTGTCCTTGATTCATACAGTAAAGGGTAAGTATCAAAAAGCTCTTTCCGTTTAGATATTCTTTAGAATTCCATTATGAGTGTCTGTATTCACTTCCTGCCTGATGATGTAACCATTGAAGCCGAGCCTGGAGAACCCTTATTACAAGTGGCTGCCCGTGCCGGTATTAGGATCCCTACTGGATGCCTGATGGGTTCCTGTCATGCTTGCGAAGTCGAGATTGACGGGGAAGAGTCGATTTGTAGCTGCATCAATGCCGTCCCACCTGGGCGATCGCACCTTACGATCAACCTCTACAGCGATCCAACCTGGTAGTGGGGTAGTTGAGAGTTTTGAGTTAGAAATATTGGATTTCTTCACTCTCAATTTTTCACTCGCCCTAAGCACTTCCATCCTGCGGTGGTGGTGCCGCCTCAAACTTGTAACCAACCCCGCGAACCGTATGAATCAGCATCGGTTGGCTGGTATCGGTCTCAATCTTGCGACGAATTTGCCCAATGTGGACATCCACCACTCGCGGGTCACCAATAAATTCGTGCTCCCAAACGCCTTGAATCAGTTCAGCTCTGGTCCATACCCGACCAGGATGGCTTGCCAGGAAATAGAGCAGCTTAAATTCCAGTGCTGTGAGGTCTATCAAGTCATCGTTCAGCTTGGCTTCATAGCGTACCGGGTCGATCTCCAATCTGCCAAACACAAGGGATTTTTGTTCTAAAGACTTGCGATCGCGAATTCGCCTCAAAATTACTTCTACCCGAACGGCCAGTTCCTCCAGGTCAAAGGGCTTCGTCATGTAATCATCTGCCCCCTGGGAGAGCGATCGCAGCCGAATGGTTTGATCGGTCTGGCTGGTCAGCATCAGAACACACACGTTGGTACTATCTTGCATGTCCCGGCAAAGCTGAGAACCATTCACATCTGGCAGGTTAATGTCTAGAATGACCAGATCAGGGTCAAACTGTTTAAAGAGCGTCATTGCGCTCTTACCATCCTCAGCCGCCTGTAACTGGTAACTTTGTTTAGTACCCAAAAATCGGCAAATTAGATTTCGGATTGCCGGGTCGTCTTCAACAACAAGAATTTTTTTATTAGAGTCCATAGCCATCCTATCCATTCACCCGCATCAAGAAGCGGACTCCTGCTTTACATTACTGGGAGCTTCAAACTTATATCCTACCCCTCGAACGGTCTGGATCAGGGCTGGCTGGCTGGTATCAATCTCAATTTTCTTGCGAATTTGCCCGATATGAACATCCACCACGCGCTGGTCACCGACATACTCATAATCCCATACTTCCTGAATTAGTTCGGCTCGTCGCCACACCCGACCTGGATGACTTGCCAAAAAGTGCAGCAGGTCAAACTCCAATGCCGTCAGGGGCACAATATCACTATTCAGTTTAACTTCGCGCCGAACCGGATCAATTGCCAGTTTGTCAAATTGCAGGCATTGTTGTTCAGCCGTAGTCACAATACGCTGCCGCTTCAAGATAGCTCCGACCCGGACCCCCAGCTCACCCAGGCTAAAAGGCTTTGTAATGTAATCATCTGCTCCCTGAGAAAAGCCTTTGATTTTGTCAGCCTCATCCGTACGACTAGTCAGCATTAATACAAAAACGCCGGTACGTTCCTGCATTTCTTTACAGAGGTTATAGCCATTGGCATCAGGCAGATTGACATCCAGGATGACCAGGTCAGGATTAAACTGCTCAAAGACTACCATCGCAGTCTTGCCGTCTTCAGCAGACTCCATTTGATAGTTTTGCTTAGTCAGGAAGCGATAGATCAAATTTCGGATAGCAGGATCGTCATCAACTACAAGAATCTTGGCAGGAGCCATAGCCATAACCTTGCGTTTAGGAGGAGGAACGGTGAACAGTTGACTTGGGAAACCGAATGTTCAGCAGAAATTGCACCGCAAAAGAATCAGGTCAGTTAAGTATCCAATATTCTAGACAATTGTCAGCGAGTTGCTCGATCAAAACCATTCTCCGCGATGGTGACATCGGACTCCAAATAGTTATCATCATACAGAGAATAAATCCTGGTATCAGCAATAGTATGCCCCAGGTTGCCCAAACCTATCTCAACAATTGTTTGGTTTCCCTACAATGGCTTGTGAACAGGTAGCAGACTAAGTTAGCTTGGTAGATAAGGTGGAGTAACCGGCAATGAATGGTCAAAATCCTTACGAACAGCTTGGGGTAACAGAAGCTTCTAGCTTCGAAGACATTCAAAATGCTCGAAATCGTCTGTTTACAGAACATCAAGGCGATCGCAAGCAACTTGAGCAGATTGAGGCTGCCTACGATGCCGTCTTAATGGATCGTCTGCGACTACGGCAGGAGGGCAAAATCAAGGTGCCGGATCGAATCCGGTTTCCCGAAAAAGTGGTTCAGGCGGCTCCCAGTCCAGCACCAATCCAGCCGCCCGCTGGTTCTGGTTGGTTGCAACGATTGATCGATACCCCTTCCCGTGTGGATATTTTGTTGCCAGCTGGGATCCTGGCAACCCTCTCAGCACTAGTTCTCTTTGTGCCTGGTGACAGCCTTCAACAGACGGCTCAGGTGGCTCTAGTCCTGGGAGTTGGCTCCAGTTTTTACTTTCTATTTCGCAAAGAGCGCAAGTTTGGGAGAGCCGTGTTGCTCTCGCTGGTGGGTATGGTGCTGGGTCTGGCAGTGGGGTATGGTTTGATGATCGTCCTCCAGGCTCCCCTGAAAGGACTGGGGATTGAATTAGAGGCGTTCAACCTGACCGTAACCTTTTTTGTTCTTTGGCTGATTAGTAGCTTCTTGAGGTAATACAACGCTTGAACTGCTGGCACAGAGCATGGCAGGAATTACCAGACGCAGTCAAGGGCAGAACAAGCGCATTCAATTACCAACTCCCTGACCTTTTCAAATCTAAAGGTCAATGGCTTTACATATCTTCACGCCTTTCCCTATGATACTGACGGTGCGAGAATCTATAGCATTGCAGTAACCAGTAAAGCGGCAGTGAAATACTCTCGTTGCAGTTAAAGTAGAGCCTTTAAGACGGCAGGAAGGCAGATGAAAGGATTAAGTAGCAGTCAAATCGAGAAACTGATGCAGATAGCCGATTACCTGCGTGAAGAACGGGAAAAACGAGCTATCTCGCTGGAGGAAATCGCCATTAAAACGTTCATTCCATTACGGTTGCTCCAAGCTCTCGATGAAGGTCAGATAGAGCGTCTGCCAGAACCCGTCTTTGTGCAGGGGTTCATTCGTCGCTATGCTGATTCGCTTGGGTTCGAAGGGATGGCACTGGCAAAAAACTTTCCGGTAGAACCGCCAACAACTGAGCCGTCAGCCATCCCACCGGAACGCAAAAGCAATGCTCTTCCTTTAGAAGATCCTGCCAAGGAGCCGACACCGATCAACCCACCCAGCCCTCTTCGGACTCCCGCCAACACCCGTACTAGCGGTTTGCCTATGTCCTATACCCCCTATGTGCTGGCTGGCTCGGTTGCCATCCTTGTGCTGGCAGTGGGAGGGTTTGGGCTTTTTCGATCTCTAAACAGAAACCCCTCTCAGGATAAACAGACAGAGGCGATCGCAGCCAATCAATCCCCCAAGGCTGTACCCTCTTCCCCATCGACCCCACAAGCTCAGGCAACTCCCTCCCCTTTACCCGAAGTGCCCCAAACACAAGCTTCATCAAGCAACTCACCGATCCAGGTTGTGATCGACTTGAAAGACGGTGACTCCTGGATGGAGATAGTTGTTGATGGCAAGACTGAATTTGAAGGCACTCTGAGACAGGGCACTCAGCAAAGCTGGACAGCCCAAAATGAACTGGTATTGATTTCTGGTAATGCTGGAGCGGTTTATGTAACTTACAATCAAGGTGAGAAAACAAAACTGGGTTCCATTGGACAGGTGAGAGAAATGGTGTTCCCTCCCAAAGGAAACACGTTTAGCCAGACCAATACCCAAACTAGTCAGTAGAAACGACTATTTCTTTGACTCCAGCACTTTTTCCTTAAACAATTTGCCAGCGCTAAATGCGGGCACTCTGGTTGCAGGAATTTTGATGGGTTTGCCGGTGGAGGGATTGCGTCCTTCCCGTGCCTGACGGTCTCTTGCTTCAAAGGTGCCAAACCCAACCAGCGTAACCTTATCTCCGCTGGCGACCGTTTCCAGAATGACTTCGAGCATGGCTGTCAACACAAGGTCAGCATCTTTCTTGGTGACGTTGGCTTTGGCAGCGATTTGATCGACGAGTTCGCCTTTATTCATCTAAGAACCTCACAATGATTGCTGTGATTATACTTGAGGCTTTTAAAAGTGCAACAAATTAATTACTTAATGAAAAACACCTGGCAGACTGCGGCATAAGTTTTGGCACCCTTTGTTCAGCTAGTACGGAGTGCGGCTTAGGTCAGCGTAATTTCCGTCCGTGAGTTCTAGTGCAGTTTCAAATTAAATTTGACAGGTAGTGAATACCCAGGAAGGTAGTGAGGATTAAATTTTGATGGGTTGCAGACCCATCAAAATTTTCCTGACGGAACACTAGTGACGATTAAGGTATTCTGCCTCAGCCCGGACCGGATTAATCTTGTGAGTTAATCTCGAATCACATCGAGTAGGAAATCGGTAAGGGTGTGGGGCTGAATTTCTTCCAGCGGTCGGGTCGTAACTATGTCAAACTGGGCACCTGCGGATTGGCGTAAATTTTCATCCAGGGATTCCAGAAACCCCCTGGTAATGATGTCGTCTCCAACCTGAGCAAAGCCAATGCCCAACTCGTGGTCAGAGTCCATTTTTTGGGTTGCATCGACAATGGTTTTGACAATTGCCATGCGATCGCTCGGTTCCCCATCAATCAGCACAACGATAATCTCGCCATTCGGTTTCGTCTGGTTGCCAGCTTTGCGGGCAAAGTAGTCATCCAGGGCAGCTTGCAAGCCTTCTAGCAAGTTAAGCGCCTCTGGTGGGTAATTTTCATTAAAGATTTGCCCCAGTTGCTCAGAGTTGACCTGTCGGTAGGGTTTGAAGGCACCTTGAGGGTAGTCTTTTGAGGAGATGTAAATTGTAATGCCATCCGGATCCAGTGCCTCACAGCGTTGGGTTAGGGCAATGATCGCATCATGAGCAGCGTTCCAGCGATCGCCAAACCCGGGTGGTGTAATGGTTACACTGGGTACAGTCTTCGCCACAATGACCGTATAGTCCCGGTCTTCTAATATCGGCTCAGGCATAAAATTCCCTCTCAATTCCGAGCTATTTTATACTGAATATCCCTGACCTCTTCAAAGAAGCCAGGGATCATAAAGCAAACAAGATAGCCCCTTACTGAATTGAAGGCGCTTTTAGTGACTCTAGATTTAAGGTTTGCATCGCAACGGGTTTTGCTGGTGCAGGTTGATCAAGGCTAGGAAGGCTGTTACGCAATCGCTCCGTTAAAGCGACTGTTTTCGCATCATAAATTTGGGTCAGTAGCTTTGGATAAAATCCAAATCCGATAATTGGGATCAACAACGAACCAATGATAAAGATCTCACGGGGTTCTGCATCCACAAGCACTTCATGGGAAGTGAGGTCTTTATTTTCGGGTCCATAAAAAATTTCCCGCAGATTGGATAGCAGATAAATGGGTGTCAGGATAACTCCAACGGCGGCTAAGACAATCACAATTACTTTGAACGTGGGGCTATAGGCATCGCTTTGAGCGAAACCAACAAATACCATCAGTTCTGCCACAAAACCACTCATTCCCGGAAGTGCCAGAGATGCCATTGAACAAACCGTCCACATGGCAAAGATTTTCTTCATCTTCTGCCCAACGCCGCCCATCTCATCCAGCATCAGAGTGTGAGTGCGGTCATAGGTTGCCCCGACCAGGAAGAAAAGGCTTGCCCCAATCAAACCGTGGGAAACCATTTGCAACAGCGCTCCACTCAAGCCGAGGTCAGTGAAGGAGGCAAATCCAATCAGCACGAACCCCATGTGGGAAATAGAAGAGTAGGCAATCTTGCGCTTTAAATTTCGCTGGGCAAAGGAGGTTAGTCCAGCATAGATGATGTTAACTACTCCCAAAATCACCAAGGCTGGTGCAAAAACCGCGTGGGCATCGGGCAGCATGCCTGCATTCATCCGCACCAAGGCATAGCCACCCATCTTCAGCAGAATGCCTGCCAGCAACATGTGTACTGGAGCAGTCGCTTCTCCGTGGGCATCGGGTAACCAGGTGTGCAGGGGAATGATAGGCAGCTTTACGGCATAGGCAACCAGAAAGGCAGCGTACATCCAAAGTTGAAATGTAACCGTGTAGTCCTTCAGCGCTAGTGCCCCCATATCGAAGGTAACGGTGTCTCCATAGAACGCCATTGCCAGCGCCGCTACCAGAATGAACAGAGAGCTACCGGCTGTATAAAGAATGAATTTGGTTGCCGCATACATGCGCTTTTTGCCGCCCCAAATTGCCAGCAGTAAATAAACCGGAATTAGCTCTAACTCCCACACCAGGAAGAACAGAAGCATGTCCTGGACGGCAAATACTGCAATCTGACCGCCGTACATTGCCAGAATTAAAAAATAAAACAAACGCGGCTTTAGCGTGACAGGCCATGCTGCCAGAATTGCCAGCGTGGTGATAAATCCGGTTAGCAAAATGAGCGGCATGGAAAGCCCATCTGCACCAACGGACCATTTCAGGTCGAGCTGGGGAATCCAGTTATAGCTCTCAACCAGTTGCAGATCGGGGCTAGAAGTGTCGTAGCCGGTATAAAAAGCGTAGATCAGGATGACAAAATCAATCAGTCCAATGACCAGGGCATACCAGCGGACAGTTTTGCCGTCTTTATCTGGTAGAAAAGGAATCAGCAGGGAGGCTGCGATTGGAAACAGGATGCTCGTCGTTAGCCAAGGGAAATCAGCAGTCAGCATTGCAGCGTCTAGTTGTTGTTGGTTAGTGATCAAAGGAATTGACCGGGCAATTCGCTGTTAGCTTCTAGTCATCAGTTGCTAAAGAATTGTATCGGTCTCTAACAACGAACAACGAACCACTAACAACTTCTTAAGTAATGCCGGAGACAATAACCAAGCCGAGTACGGCAGCAAACACAATCAGGGCATAGAACTGGGCGCGACCGTTCTCAAAGTACTTCAGCACTTCGCTCGTTAACAGTGTCACCAAACCAGTCAGGTTGACTACCCCATCTACAACTTTGTAGTCCACTTCAAGTACCTGACGTGCCAGTCGGCGGCTACCCAATACGAAGACATTAGAGTAAATGTCATCGAAATACCATTTGTTCTTTGACAGTTGGTAAAGGGCGGGAATTCTGGCGGCGATCGCGGCTGGGTTAATTTTCTTTCTGAGATACATCAAGATCGCCAGGGTGATTCCGATGAGTGAAATCCCAACGGAGCTACCTCCCATCAGTAGAAACTCAGTCAGATCAAAGTGGGCGGCTTCTTCTGCCAGATCAAACACTTCTCCCGGTGGGTGAATGAAACCCTCAAAGTAGTTTGCAAAGGGAGTTCCAACCAAACCAATCAAGATAGAGGGGACTGCCAGCAACATCAGCGGCAGAGTCATGGCAAGCGGCGACTCATGGGGAGTACTGCTGTGGTGATGCCCATGGGAACCGTGATCCCCTGTATCGTGTTCGTGGGCTGCGTCCATCGTCAGTTCCTGGCGGTTCATCGCCCCTGGACCCATGGAAAGCCCCATGTCTTGAAGCTGCTCTAGTTTGATGGTCTTGCGGACTGAATCATCGGTACCCCGAAACGTTCCTTCAAACGTCGAGAAATACATACGGAACATATAGAAAGCTGTAATCCCTGCGGTGAGCCAGGCAATGAACCACATGGCTGGGTTCGCCTCATAGGTTAAACCAATAATTTCATCCTTAGACCAAAACCCGGCAAAGGGAGGGATGCCACTGATTGCCAGGGTGCCAATCAAGAAGGTGATGGCAGTAATAGGCATGAACTTTCGCAAGCCGCCCATCATTCGCATGTCCTGAGCGTAGGCTGGATCGTGCCCCACGACCCCTTCCATACCATGAATGACGGAACCTGAGCAAAGAAATAGCATGGCTTTGAAGTAGGCGTGGGTCATGAGATGAAACATCCCGGCAGCATAACCGCCAACTCCCATACCCATGACCATGTAACCCAGTTGAGACATGGTGGAGTATGCCAAGCCCTTTTTGATGTCGTTCTGGGTAATGGCGATCGTCGCACCGATAAAAGCAGTCGCGGTTCCGGTCCAGGCAATCACGGTCATCACGGTTGGAATGTCCTCAAACACCGGAAACATCCGGGCAATTAGAAACACTCCAGCAGCCACCATGGTGGCTGCGTGAATCAACGCCGAGATAGGAGTCGGACCTTCCATCGCATCGGGTAGCCACACATGCAGTGGCACCTGAGCGGACTTTGCTACCGGACCCAGGAAAACCAGGATGGCAAGCAGGGCAGCCAGCGCGCCGCTTAAAGCACCAGACTCAACCAGTTGCTGTAGGCGATCGCCAATCACTTCAAAGTCAAAACTGCGGGTCGCCCAGTAAAGCCCTAAAATGCCCAAGAGCAACCCAAAGTCCCCGACCCGGTTGGTTACAAAGGCTTTCTGACAGGCATCAGCCGCCGCTTTGCGGTCATACCAGAAGCCAATCAACAGGTAGGAACACATCCCCACGAGTTCCCAGAAGATGTAAACCTGAACCAGGTTAGGACTAATCACCAACCCCAGCATGGAGGAGGTAAACAAACTTAAATAGGCATAGAAACGCACATAGCTGGGATCATGAGCCATGTAGCCATCGGTATAGATCATCACCAGGAATGCCACCGTGGTGACGATGACGAGCATGAGTGCCGCGAGATGATCAACGGTGTAGCCCATGCTGAGGTGGAAGTCTCCCGCCGATGCCCACTCAATCATGCGAATGTAGGGTTCGTGTCCCTGGTACTGGCTCCAGAAAAGGGCAAAAGACAGTACCATCGCCGCTCCGCAGAGGGAGACGATGAAAATTGAGCTGGGTTTCCTCAGTTGATTGGTTGCCTTATTAAAGGAAATTAGTCCCGAGCCAACTATCATGGCACCCGCCAGCGGCAGTACCGGAATTAGCCAGGCGTATTCGTAAATTGGTTCCATGGCTGATGCCTACGTTTAAAGTTCTTCACACGGTTGAGAAAACCGTTTACATTGTGACACACGCCTCAGGACAAACTGTCATGCGCGAACACAAGATTTTAATTTTCACGGATTAGCATTCCCGAAATGAACCAGTAAAGCGATCGCTTGAATTATCAAGTCATTTTGGGGGTGACATTGACTTAAACCGCACCAACTTAAGAAACCCGTAGTTTTCCTTGGAAAAACCTCCAGTTCTCAACTTGGATCAGGTTTAGAACTGAATATTGACAACATTCAAACGTTGGCGGACTGCCCAAACTGATGGAATGAGCACTGTTAAGCACCACGAACAAGCTTGAGCAACGCAGAACTATGCCCAAGGCTATAAATCTCCTGACCGTTCAACGTCTTCCTTTAGTTGTATTCGTTCTCTAAAGCGAAACTGGATTGGCGATCGCGCCCGGGCACCTGCCAATCCTCATTTTCACCGCCAATAATCAGCTTTTCAAGGTTGACATAGTCCTGGCTAAACTGGCGCAGCGCATTAATTAATACGTCTACAGCAATTCCATCACTCGTTCCCAGGTCAAACCAGCACCTTGCCCAGGTGCCCTCGTATTCCACGTCAGCCATATTATGCATCAGTGCCGCCAAGCTATTATCAGCGGTACTTTCGTCATATTCCATATAGCTGATATCAATGCCGATGTCTTGCACCTGGAGGTTTTCAGCATTAAAACCACCCAACTTTCCCAGGAAAAACCAAGAATTAAACACCTCCTCCAGATATTGTTTTTCCATCTCGGAAGGGACTACGGTGAACTCGATCCAGATCCAGAGATTAAAGGGGTCAAACTCGCGAAATTGCACCTGCATTGGTTAGCCTCCGCTGAATCAAAGAGAAACCGATTGGGCATCTGGTAATCGACAAATTGGAAATAGCACACCCAGATCCCCGGCTTCTTTCAGAGAAACCGGGGATCATTATGGGCGCAGAGATTTTTAGTTTAATCGGGTCTATCGCATTAGATTGTAAAGAAAAGCTGAGGTTCTACAGCATGGCAATCACTTGCCAACATTGGCGATACGCCTGCGGGTGCGATCGAGTTCGCGGGTAATTTGCCTGACCAGGGCTGGCGGTAACTGCTCCTGATCTTTTAATGCCCGTTCGAATAGGGGAATACTGCCCTGATTATTACCCTGCTTCACCAGGATTTGAGCCTTCAGGTAGTAAAGCTCTGGATTGTCGGGTGTGGCTTGAATAGCGCGATCAACTGCCTCCAATGCCTGAGTGGGTTGGTTGAGGTCACGGTAGGCAAGTGCAATGCCACGATCTGCCAGGTAAGCTGGTTTGGCATATTGCTTAAGACGGTCGATCGCCTGGGAAGGGCTTGAGAAAGGCAGGTTCATTGCGATCAGCAGTTCAATGTAACCTTTAACCAGGTTGAGTTCTGGGTCGCTCGGAGATTGCTTTTCGGCGGCATCCAGGTATCTGAATGCCTGCTGGACTTCACCCAATCCCTGAGGCATTCCCTTAACGGTTCCATCTTTAAGCACGGCGTAACCAGCACTGAGAAAGTGGCTCACCGCCAGGTAAAGGTTGCCCCGCAGTGGGTCTTTTCCCAAGGCTGCCTGGGCAGTCGTGCGGGTCTGGTCGGTGTAGGAGCGAAACTCTTCCAGCAAGGCAGCTTTTTGGGGGGGATCTTTCTCTCCCTGCCAGTCAATGTAAGCCAGAGACGCTTTCATGGCAGGGGTCATGGGTTCACTGGCATCTGCCTGCTCCAAGTGTTTTTCGGCGGCGGGATAATTGCCCTGCTCAAAGAAAGCCCGAAAAGCTTTTTCGGTGGGTTCTCCAATCGGTCGAGCGTCACTGCTACGAAACGGGTCTTTAGCCAGGGAAGGGTTTGCCCAAAGGCTGAGCGACACTAAAGTTGCACTGGCAACACTGAAGACCGCTTTGAGAGGAGTATTTGAATTAACCCGCTGAGACATGGTGAACCAATTCGTCATAGTTTATGTCCTGGTCAATCTGTCCTGGTCAATTAAGTCCAACTACCTAATACTAAGCCGCACCAATTTAGTTTGGCATCCCCTGAGCATGTCTGTAGCAATCCTCATTTAAGCGAAGTGCATCCCATTAAGACGGGGTGTAGGGTGTAGGGTGTAGTAGAAGCACTGAGTTAGAAAAACTGCCCACCCATATGGAGTAGGCAGCTTGGTCTCACAAAGCCAATGGAGGTTTAGAGGACAAATCAGTAGACGGTATTTCCCATGTCATGTTCCAGGCTGATCCTTTAGCTTTTAGCCTTTGCCTACCCTGCGGGAACGGCAAAGCTTTACAGCCTTCGTCTTTCAACCTTACATTCTTTAGCCTTCATCCTTTCCATGCTTTACATCCGCAACCTGACCTACCATCCCGCCGCCAGCCAGAAACCAATTTTGAAAGCGGTGAATCTGGAGATTGCACCGAAACAGATGGGGCTGGTGATTGGTCCCAGCGGTTCAGGCAAGACGACGCTGCTGGAAATTTTAGCGGGACTGGCAGAGAAAACTTCTGGGGATATCTACTGGCGGGAGCAGGAATTGAACACTCTCTATCTTCAACAGTTGAGTGGGCTGGTGTTTCAGTTTCCGGAGCGGCACTTTTGCGGCGGCACGATTCTGGAGGAGTTACGGCTGGGGCACCCTGATATCAGTAGCGATCGCATCCAGGAGGCTCTGAGTGAAGTCGGTCTTTCCCAAATGCCCTTGAGTACTTCTCCCAACTCCCTTAGTGGGGGACAGCAGCGGCGGTTAGCATTTGCTGTACAGCTCATCCGGCAACCCCACTTGTTATTGCTGGATGAACCAACCGCTGGTCTGGACTGGTCGATGCGGCGGCAGTTGGTGAATTTACTAGCAAAATTAAAGACCCACTGGAGTTTGCTAATTGTCTCCCATGATGCGAATGAACTGGTTGAAATTGCTGACCAGTGCTGGACACTTAGCCACGGGGATCTGGTACCTGCCAATATAGAAACCCTAAAAGCCCAGAGTGAAAAAGCATGATCTCTTGTTTAGGAAACCTACAATCGTTTCCCTTATATGAGCCACAGGCACACCCATCACTCATCTTCCCATTCACCCATCCACCCTTAACTGTGGTTTACTCATCTAAAAACCGCTCATGTTTGGGGATCTTAAGGAACAAGTGCCACGACTGAAGCTGGAGAGCCAGAGCCGTTTTTTAAGCGAAGAATACCTATTACCAGCGTGGTTCCTGTAGCTGGCAACTGATTGAGGTTGGTCAGGTTTTCTAAAACAATGCCATTTTGGGCTAATACTTGCTGGTTGGTGGTGAAGATACTGTCCCCTCCAGGGTCAGCGCCGTGGGTATCGATACCAACTCCAGCGATCGCCCGCTCTGCCAGCAAAAAATGAGTTGCGTCTCCACTGAAGCCAGGAAAATGATGCTGACCTTCCAGATCTCGGCTAAAAAAGGCAGTTGGGTCACTCCATTTTGCCTGCCAGCCAGTATAAAGCAGCACTAAATGACTGGCTGGAATTGTTCCATACTGCTGTTCCCAGGCGAGAATATCAGAGATAGTCAGGCAATAGTCTGGGTTCGTAACAGCCTGTGCCTGAACATCCACGAGAATGGCTGGGGCAATCAGGGCTTCGGCGGCATAAGCATCAATTCCTACCCCATTGGTAAAAAAGCTGTTTGGGGCATTCATGTGGGTACCGCTATGTTCACCCATCGAGAAGCGACGGAGGTAGTAGCCATCAGAAGGGATCTGGGCGATCGCCTCAAATTCCACTGGTGGATCCCCTGTCCACAATGGAATGTGCGGATGAATTGGATGGCTCAGATCGACGACACGACGGTAGTGGATCGTTTTGTGTGGATAGTTCACTGACATACAAATTCACTCAGTTCACTGACATACAAGCTCACTGGCATAACAGATTGACCAACGTACAGGTTGACCGCCATACAATGCTTGAGAGTTTGCCAATGTTTGAATGGTCTTAAACTATCAAACACCGATGCCTAATTTCTCTAGGTTTGATTTTGAAACCCTTACCGTAGACATCTATGGTCAGGCGCAGGAACGGCAGCCCCATTCTGCTCAATGCTTGCTGCAAGATTTAGGAGAGGGGGTTGTGCTGGAACTGGTGTCAATTCCAGGGGGTACATTCTGGATGGGTGCGCCTAAAGCTGAGGAGGGTTGGCATTCCAGCCAGTCTCCCCAACATGAAGTCGCGATCGCCCCCTTTTGGATGGGGAAGTACCCCGTGACTCAAGCCCAATGGGGTGCCGTAGCTGCCCTGCCCAAAGTCAACCACTCTCTTGTACTCCAGCCTTCCTGTTTTGATGGCAAAAACCGCCCGGTTGAACAGGTCACCTGGCTGGATGCCGTTGAATTTTGCGATCGGCTGTCTCTCTTTACCGGACTCACCTACCGTCTCCCCACCGAAGCTGAATGGGAATATAGTTGCCGTGCCACGACCCAGACCCCTTTCTGCTTTGGCGAAACCATCACCACAGAACTCGCTAACTACTCTGGTATTGACTGGGAATTTGAAAGTCGGATTTGCAGTAAAGGCTCCTATGGCAAAGGACCTATCGGGGGAGATCGCCGGGAAACGACCGAGGTTGGCAGCTTCCAGGTCGCCAACCGATTTGGGCTATGTGATCTACATGGCAACGTGCGGGAGTGGTGCCAGGACTGCTGGCATCCTACTTACGAAAATAGTCCACCAGACGGTAGTGCCTGGGTAAATGATGGCGACTGCACCCAACGCATCCTCCGAGGCGGTTCCTGGAATAGTGGACCCCGCTCTTGCCGTTCCGCCGCCAGAGGCAAAATGGAATCCGATGCCAGCCTCTACGACATTGGTTTTCGCGTAGCCTTGAACTTATAGCAAATGGGTAATGGGCAGGGGTAATAGATGATTACCGCTTGCCACTAAACCACTGACCATTACCGCCTCTGGTAGGTCGTATCCTCCTTTGAGGCGATCGCAATCACTGTCTTTTTATCTCGCCAGTAAAACTCCCACGGTTGAAATCCTTGAAATTGATCAGAATCAATCTCAAGTTGGGAGCCAGGGCAATCTGGGGAGCTTGTAAAAAACTCTGGCGAGAGTTATAAGCAGCCTACATTTTTTGCGGCTTCCTCAGGCACACAGAAATTTTCTGGTTATTCCACTCCTCTCTCTGCCAGAAAAGCGTCAAATGTGGGGCGATCGCTCATCGCTGCCTGCGCTCCTACTTTCGTTACTGCCAGTGCTCCTGCTGCCGCTCCCCACACAACTGCCTGCCGTAAAGATAACCCTTCAACCAGTGCTGCCACCAGCCCTCCGGCAAACGCATCCCCCGCTGCAACGGTATCGACCGCATCGACCACAAACGCTGGGACAAAGAATGTCCCACCAACAGCAGCACAAAAGGCTCCTTGTACCCCCAGCTTGATAATTACCGTATTTGCTCCCTGCTGCCGTAGGACATCTGCCGCTCTTGCTGCCGTCTCCAGATCATTGACTGAAAACCCCACCAATTGACTTGCCTCTACCTCATTCGGCAACAGAATATCCACCAGTGGATACAAATCAGCAAGCTGAGTAGTCTGTACGGGAGCCGGATCCAGAATTACCTGAACCCCTACTTCATGAGCTGCCCTTGCTGCTGCACGCACAGCCGATACCGGCACTTCAAGCTGCAATAGGAGGGCATTTGCTTGAGGCAATAGCCCTTTTAACCGATCCACATCCTCTGCCCCCATCTGTCCGTTTGCCCCCAACACCCCAATAATCTGGTTCTTACCCCCATCGGCAACTGTGATGACGGCAACCCCGGAATGATCATTCTCATCCACCAGCACAGAGTCCGTTTGCACTCCCGCCGCCTTCAGTTCTGCCAGCAATTCTCGCCCAAACGCATCCGCCCCAACCCGCCCAACCATGTGAGTTGGAACCCCTAATCTTGCCAGGGCAACCGCCTGGTTAGCCCCTTTTCCCCCCGGTGTTGTGAAAAAATGGGAACCCAGAAGAGTCTCCCCAACCCCCGGCAGTCGAGGTGTTCGGGTTACCAGATCCATATTGATGCTGCCAAAGACAATGACGGACACCATGCAAGCTCCTGTGAAAGGCAAAAGGTAAAAGTCAAAAGGCAAGAAATTTCATCCTTTATCCTTCCTCTTTCATCCTTCCTCTTTCCCCTACCACCCCTCACTTCCCGGTTCTCCCTTAAACGGTCCCACTATATCGCTGGTGATCCAACCGCCGTAAAACTGACCTGGCTGTGGTTCTACCTTTTCTCCATCCACATAGCAAGCATCCATTGGCCCGGCATAGAAGGCAACGTGGTTTCTAAGGGTGGCAAACGTATGGGCAGGTTCTGGATAGTACCAGGCAACGTTATCTACCCGCCGATCGCCGACAGCAAGGTGGTAATAGGTGCCATGCCCTTTCCATTCGCAGAATGTGGTGCGAGGGCTGGGAATTAGATAGTCATGCTTGATGTCTTCGGGCGGGATGTAGTAAGTGGGCGGATGACTGGTTTCTAGTACGCGCTTTGCCCGTCGGGTATCGGCGATCGTCACCCCGTTAAAAATGACTTGAATCTGTTTGTCAGTTTCCTCTAACCGGGGCGGGCGGGGATAGTCCCAAACAGATTCCTGTCCGGGTTTGGGGGGAATGGGGTTTGGTTGCATGAGAAAATGGCTCTATCGAACAGTTGCCCCTCAATGTATAGCAGGTGATAGGCAACGGACAACAGGCAGATAAATTACTTCGTCTTTACTAATTTCCTCTGTCCGAAACTCCACTTTCCTGACCTGTAGCTAAAGGACTGTCGCTGAGTGGAAGATTTCTCTATGCAAAACGACCGAATTCGTACCATTGTGTTGGGTGTGGTCAGAGATGGCGATCGCTTGTTTGTCAGTGAAGCCTACGATTCAGTCAAGCAGGATACCTATTACCGTGCCCTTGGTGGCGGCATTGAATTTGGTGAAACCAGTTTGGATGCTCTTAAACGAGAATTCTGGGAAGAAATTCAGGCAGAACTAACGAATATTCAATACCTTGGCTGTCTGGAAAATCTGTTTACCTGTAACGGAAAACCAGGGCATGAATTGGTTCAACTTTACCGCTGTGATTTCGTTGACTTCAGGTTCTATGAGGCAAAAGAAACCCTTGTGACCGAGGGCAAAACTACGGCGATCGCCTACTGGATTCCTATTCAAAAGTTTGCGTCAGGAGAACTGCGGCTCGTCCCTGAACATTGTCTCGACTATCTCTAAATCTCGACTATCTATGAAATTAGGGTGTGGGGTAAGGGGAGCAGTATAGAGTAAAAAATTTAGAGTAAAGAAATGAATATCCTTGACTTTTAACTCTCAACTCCTGCTCCCGCCACCCGATTCTTTACCGAAACATACTGCTGACCGAACTATCTTCATGAATTCGCCAGATCGTCTCACCCAATAGATTGGCAACAGAAAGTACCGTCAATTGAGGAAATCGGCATTCTTCACGAACCGGAATTGTGTTAGTCACAATGACTTCTTCAAACAAACCACTCGACAGGCGATCGATCGCCGGAGGAGAAAACACGGCATGGGTGGCACAGGCGTACACCTGACGGGCACCACTTTCTTTTAAGATTTTGGCTGCTTCCAAAATTGTCCCCGCTGTATCGATCATGTCATCGACCAACACCGCAGTTTTGCCTGCCACGTCCCCAATCACATTCATCACTTCTGCTATGTTGTGCGCTTGCCGTCGTTTGTCAATAATTGCCAGGGGGGCATCATCTAACTTCTTTGCAAACGCCCGTGCCCGTGCTACTCCACCGACATCAGGGGAAACCACCACAAGGTCAGCCAGTTGTTTGCTGGAAAGATAGTCAATCAGGATTGGAGAGCCGTATACATGGTCAAGCGGAATATCAAAATACCCTTGAATTTGGGCAGAGTGTAAATCCATTGCCAACACCCGATTGGCTCCTGCCTGGGTAATTAAATTCGCCACTAGCTTGGCACTAATCGACTCTCGACCAGCGGTTTTCCGGTCTGCCCTGGCATAGCCATAGTAGGGAATGACTGCCGTAATTTGCCTTGCAGAGGCACGACGACAGGCATCAACCATAATCAGCAATTCCATCAGGTGATCATTCACCGGACGGCAGGTCGGCTGTAGCAGATAAACATCACAGCCTCGAATCGACTCTTGAATCTGAATGTACAGTTCGCCATCGGCAAACCCTTTGCGTACCATCGGTCCCAGATCCATTCCCAGGTAACGAGCCACCTCCTGAGCCAGGGGAACATTGGCTGAACCAGAGAGCAGCCGCAGACGATTATTGTCAGTCAGGGCTGGCAGAGTTGGCTGAGGTGTAAGAGTTGCAGAGCGAATCACGGCATGCCCTCGAACGCGTTCAACGCAATATTATCATTCAGATTTGGAATCATTCGCCTGAAAAGTTTTATGATTCCTTATAACAAAATGAAGGTTATATGAAATTCCATTCAAAAAAATTTGAATTTGATCTACTTTCTAGCAATTAATTGACCCAGATTGCAGAGTAATTCCACAGTATTCTGTTGTCTTAGCAAAATCTATCCGTGAGTTTGCGTAAGTTCGGCAACCACTGTGGGGGCAAGTGTCGGGTGTCAGATGCCAGGTGTCGGGTGTTAGGTGTTGGGTCTCAGGTATCGGGTGTCAGGTGTCAGGAATTACAGCTAGCTTAGTAATAAGCGATGGGCTACTGGGTAGCCCAGATCTCCGTTGTCTTGTTGAGCTTAATGAAATTGATGCCACAATCCTCCCAAACACCGGGGGATGGAGGGTATCGCACACCATTACAAAGGGTAAAAAGCTTATGAGTTTAAAGGACCAGGTTACAGAGGATATTAAAGCGGCAATGAAAGCTGGGAATAAGATTCGTCTGGAAACCGTTCGCAGCATTAAAAAAGCAGTGTTGGAGAAGGAAGTTGCTGTACGCCCCTCTGGTCAGGAAACCTTAACAACTGACCAGGAAATGGAGGTGTTGGTTCAATTAGCGAAACAGCGCCGGGACTCGATCGCCCAGTACCAGCAAGCAGGACGTACTGATCTGGCAGACCAGGAAGCCCAAGAACTTGCCATTCTGGAGGAATATTTGCCTCAACAACTTTCAGAAGCAGAAGTCAGTCAGGCGATCGATGAAATCATTGCCCAGACTGGCGCAACCGCTCCCAAAGATATGGGTAAAGTCATGGGAGCAGCGATGCAGCAACTTAAAGGCAAAGTAGATGGCAAGAAAGTGCAAGACATGGTGAAGGCGAAATTGGCAGGATAAGAAGTAGGAGTCAGGAATTGATAGGTGGTAGGGGAAAGAGGTGTGAGGTGTGAGGTGTGAGGTGTGAGATTAAGTCCTTTGGTCTTCACCTATTGTTCATAAACTCTCAACCTTCATCTTTCAATGCTCACTCCCAACCCCAAACTTTCAACCCCAAACTTTCAACTCTCAACTCCCCGCCCCCTTCCACCCCTGCGATCCTCTTCCTGTGAGGCTAAAATGGCTATTGCCAGGGAATTTCGTACCGACTATGCGACCACCTCTTCCAACCGGAACCATTCTGCAAAACCGTTATCGTATTCTCAGCGTGCTGGGGCAAGGGGGGTTTGGGCGCACCTACCTGACAGAAGACCAGGGGCGGTTTAACGAACTCTGTGCCATGAAGGAGCTAACCCCAACCGATGGCGGGGGATATGCTCTAGAAAAATCAAAGGAACTGTTTCTCAGGGAGGGACAGACTCTTTACCAGATCCAGCATCCTCAAATTCCTCAGTTTCGGGCAACGTTTGAGTTTGAGCAACGCTTGTTCCTGGTGCAGGACTATGTGGAGGGTCCGACCTATCGCCACATCCTTGAGCAGCGTAGATCCCAGGGGTTTACCTTTTCTGAAGCAGAGGTGAAACAACTGCTGCTGCAATTACTGCCGGTTCTGGCACACATCCATAGTAAAGGCATCATTCACCGGGATATTACTCCAGACAATATTATTCTGCGGGAACGCGATCACCTCCCTGTTTTGATTGATTTTGGTGTGGTGAAGGAGCTGGCAACCCGTTTTCAGGAACCGGGGGCAGTGTTGCCAGACACGTTAGACCCCAGTACAACCGTGGGGAAGGTTGGTTATGCGCCTCCAGAGCAAATGCACACAGGCAGGGCGTATCCATGCAGTGACATTTATTCGCTGGCGGTGACTGCTGTTGTGTTGCTGACTGGGCGAGAACCCCAGGAACTATTTGATGATTCAACCTTGACCTGGTACTGGCAGCGTTGGGTGTCCGTTAATCCGGGGTTGGCTCAGATTGTGAATCAGATGTTGAGCTATCGACCGGGCGATCGCTACCAGAGTGCGGCTGAGGTACTTCAGGCATTTCAGTCCTCAGCCCCCATCTCCCAACCTCAGGTATCCTCCGTATACTCCCCGGTTACAACCTATCAACAAGTCCCTCAAACACCAGATATTTCCCGTTCAGCCACGATGCCCGTAGGGCGTCCAGTTGACTCTAGAAGCGTTTCGGATAGTCGTCCGGTTCCCGTGATTGAGGAACCGCGCAGTTCAATTTGGGATGACCCCCTAGCCGTCATGGCACTGGGTTTGGGGTTGGTGCTTTTGACGGGAATTAGTTCGTGGGCGATCGTGCGCGCAGTCCTTACCCCCAATCAGCCAGATCCCATCATCACCGCCAGTCCGACTCAGACCATTACTCCTAGTCCCAGTCCCTCGCCCACTGCAACACCGACACCCACACCCACTGCACCGGCTACCACCACCCAACGCCTCGACATTGCAACCGATACAAAAGTCATTCAAAACGGTACTTTGCAGGCAAATGAAACTATGACCTACATAGTGAATGGGCAGCAGGGTGAGCAATTAAGCGCTTTGATTAGTGGTGAAGGAATCTTAATGAGTGTTTTGGGACCAGACCAGCAACCCCTGGGCGATGCATCGCAACGAGTCTCTTACTGGCAAGGGTCGCTGCCTTACTCCAGTGATTATTACGTTCAACTCCGACCGATCGCTGGGGTGAACCGGAGCGATTACCGATTAGAAGTCAGCTTAAAGCAAACTCCCGAACCTTTACCTAGCCCTACGCCGGATCCTCCCTATCCGCCCCCCGTTCCACCCGCTCCTCCGATTGAGACTGAGCGAGTTAGTTTTGCACCAGGAAACACCGGCACCGTCGTTACAAGTCGCGCCACTCCAAATGTGATTAAGCGGTACCTGGTGAATGCAAGGCAGGGACAGGTTTTCAGAACCAGGGTTCGGAGTGGGGCAGTAACGCTGAATATTCGTTACCCCAGTGGACGAGTAGTTGATCGTGCCTCTAACGTGCTGTCTTGGGAATCGGAGTTACCTCGCAGTGGTGACTACATGATTGATGTGGTGGCATTCCAAAATACCCGATTTGAATTGGATATCAGCGTGCGGGATCTGCTCAGGAATGACGGCAATAACACGAGCTTTTTCCGTGACTTCTGGAATCGGTTTCGTCCTGGCTATCAACCGAGGCGAGAACAGGGAAATTCTGAGCGTCCCCGCTACCCTCAACCGCAAAACCCTGGACAGGAATCTTCTTTTCCCAAGCGAGAACAGGGAAATTCTGATCGTCCCCGCTACCGCCAACCTCAAGATTCAGGGCAGGAGTCAACCCGCCCCAGGCGAGACCGAGAAACCGTTGATCGTCCTCGCTACCGCCAGCCTCAAGATTCAGGGCAGGAGTTAACCCGTCCCAGGCGAGAACGGGAGACCGCTGAGCGTCCTCGCTACCGCCAGCCTCAAGATTCAGGGCAGGAGTTAACCCGTCCCAGGCGAGAACGGGAGACCGCTGAGCGTCCTCGCTACCGACGAACCCAGGATTCAGGGCAGGAGTCAACTCGTCCCAGGCGAGAAAGGGAGACCGCTGATCGCCCTCGCTACCGTCAACCCCAAGATTCAAGACAGGAATTTCCTCGGTCAGGTGGTGAAAGAGAGGCATCCGATCGCCCCTCCTCTTCGCGCAGAGAAAACAGGGGTGAGGTTTGAGATAATGGCAAACAGGTATTGGACAGACATCACGGGATGAAACGACTTTGAACGCACTTTTGATTACCGGAACTGACACCGATGCCGGAAAGACTGTTTTAACCACCGCCCTGGCAGCTTATTGGCAGACCTATTGTTCAGGGCGATCGCTGAGAGTGATGAAACCGATCCAATCGGGAATGGGCGACTGTGAACTCTACAGTCGTCTATTCGATCTCAACCCGGATGAGGTGACCCCGCTTCGGTTTGAAGCCCCCTTAGCCCCCCCGATTGCTGCCGAGAAGCAAGGGCAACGGGTTGAACTGGAAAAAGCCTGGCAGACATTTGAAGCCCTGCGCCATCGCTACGACTATGTGCTGGTAGAAGCACTGGGAGGATTGGGTTCTCCAGTAACCCATGAAACCACAGTGGCAGATTTAGCCTGGGATTGGCGGTTGCCAGTGGTGCTGGTAGTACCCGTCAGGTTAGGGGCGATCGCCCAGGCAGTTGCAAACGTTGCCCTGGCTCGGATGTCCCGGATTCACCTGAAAGGGATTGTGCTCAATTGCGCCCAACCCTGCTCAGAGGAAGACATTGCTAATTGGACACCTCCCAAATTAATTCAATCCCTTACGGGCATTCCAATCCTGGGATTGATTCCCTACCTGACCGATCCTACAGATTTGGAAAAATTGGCTAAAGTGGCTTCTAACCTAGACTTGGAACGAATGTTGCCCCTCAATTTTTAATTAGTAGACTGTGGCAGAAGTTCGTATACCGATCTGCCTTCACCCTAAGTCCCTGTGTCAAACGATATTACGGTGTATACCAAGTCGAGGGTGAAGGAGGTAGGGAACTGCTTGATCGAGGACTTAGTGAAGCATTCGTCAATTTCTTCCCTCCATAAAACCTCCTCTCGACAATAAGTATAGAAGGGAAGATATTTCTCCTCCAAGCTTCTAGCTTGGAACGAGTGTTGGTCAGAATTTTTTCCAGCAAAAGGACACAAGAATTTTGATTCCTAAAATAAGTTCACCCAGGAAAAATCTGCCCGACCAAAGTGAACACTAAACGCCACCATCAAATTTTCCAGACACTCTACCAGCCACTCAATTTCGCCTCTCACTTTTGTTTCATAGTGTTTTAGCATCACGGCAAACCGTCGCGCCAGGTGGGCTTTAATCATATCTAAGTTGGACTTCATTTCCCGGCAAAGCAGCACGATTTTGAGCAACAGACCAATCGTAAAGGTAGACCCCAGAATGCTGTTGAGATCCACAAAGACAACGTGGTGATTGGGGCGGGTAGGGCTGGCAACCAGACACTCAAGTAGTTGCCCGCAGGTTTGTACCAGCAGAGAATGGTTGGGTCTCAGGTTGTCACTCTGAGGCAACGTGGATTGCAGTTGCTCAGCTAACCAGCGGTTAAAGTGATGCTTACCGTAGTCGGGTTTTTCGGAGTGGAGAATGGAAGCCGTCAGGTAGTCGTACATCTCGCGCTTCACATCCCGGTAGGAGGGTGCTTCCTTACTGTATGCCACAAATTGGCGTGCCAGATCCCTGTAGGAGTGGGACCCTTCGGCTTTGCCAACGAACTTTTTAACCGCCATTTCTACCTGATTCGGGCTAAGTAGGGTCGGATTTTTGACTTCAACCGCTTGGGCACTGGAAGACCGACGTAGCCGATAGGTCATGTAGAGATTCAAGTCCTGTTCAAACTGGCGCTCCCTGGCTTCCTGGATTTGTCTGACTGCTTGCTGCCCGGTTTCGCTACTATCCCAGTTCAAGATGCAATAGGGATAGAGGTAGGGATAGCGGGGAATGAGGTTTCGGATCGGCTCATTTTGAGGTGCGTTAGCCACATCGGGAGCTTTTTCTACGATGCGTGCCCGATCTTGTAATTCAGCGTACTGCTCAGTCTGGGTAAACTGCCTCAGCAAGTCTCGCAGACGATGGGCAATAGGAGAATTTCTTGCCACCGAGTAGGGCGGACTGAACAGATTTACAAGTTCGGTGGTTGCCTGCCGCAGTTCGGGATGCAACCACCAGTAATTGATCAGAATGTAACAGCAGCGATTGAGAATGAGCGTAAATTCTTGCTCCGCCCAGGGAGAAGCGGCAATTCGGTGAAGCGCTGACTGGATCTGTGGGTTGGGGTAGTCTAATCCATCGACGAAAAGATAGCGAAATCGTTCAACCAGATCGGCTGGGTCTTCTTCTTTTCTAAGTTCTAGCAAATGGTTATAGAGGGACTCGGAGTCGAACCTGAAGTGCCGATACAAATAGTCTGACATGGAGATGCCTACCTTGAGTCACAGGGGTGTAGAGGACGGAGAGGGCGCGATCGCAGACCACTGATGAGAGAACAGTCAACCGTAGAAGCTAAAAGCAAAGTCTAAATCGCTACTTAATTTTGCTTGCTGAAAATTATAAGATTTCTGGGGTTTATGAAAAGGCTAAATCAGGGACACTTGCTGAATTGACCACCAATTTACAAGCGGGCTGAACATTACTGGAGTTTAACTTTTGGATCCTCAAAGGGTCATTACTTCTGAGCGAACGTTTGCTGCCCCCCAGCCTGAAGATGAATGGTCGGGAGCGACTGATGGGAAGCACCTGTGGTACTTTGGGCAGCCCCCATCTGGTAAGAAAAGGCAATAACGGCAGCAGTGGCTAGAATTGCCCGATGAAAAAAAAGATTCATAGGTTTTCTCCATTTGAGGTGAAGCGGGTGAACTGAAATCGTCTGTTCACTTAGATCTATCTCTGGCGGAAGAAGAACTTATGCAAACTGGAAAGTATTGGGCACACTGGCAGAATTAACTCTATCTCCGCCTGCAACCACTAGATTGCCCCTGATTTCTGACTTCTCAACACGTATTCCATCATCAGCGGATGCAACGAGTAGCGGGAAGAGTCAAGTTCTATCAGCGATCGCCGCAAAAGCGACTGCAACCCCTCCTGTAGCTGCATGCGGGACAGGGGTTCGACCAGGGATTGAATAGCGGTCACTTCAGCCGGCTCGTGATAAGTTGCCAGACAACCTAAAATGGTTCTTTCCAAGTCTGATAATCGCTCAAACTGTTGGTTGAGGACTTCACACAGTTCACCAAAAATGGGAGTTTCCTGCTCAATTTCGTTCAGGAAGCGAGTCACCTCGCCGTCAAACACTTCCCAAACCCTGGTGGCAATCACATTTAAAGCCAGGGGATTGCCAACATAGCGGCGGATCAGGGTATTCCAGTCGGACTCAGAGCCGGAAAACGATCCCTTGGCAGAGAAAATTTGTCGGCAGCCCAGTTCCCCTAATCCCTCAAGCTGGTAAGAACGGACGGGACGGGCTTCCCCTTCCATGCGGGCAAAATCTTGGGGTTTCTCGCGACTGGTCAGCAGGAAACAACTTTGATGGGCG
This sequence comes from Kovacikia sp. CALU 1929, assembly GCF_056784235.1. Lineage (NCBI taxonomy): Bacteria > Bacillati > Cyanobacteriota > Cyanophyceae > Leptolyngbyales > Leptolyngbyaceae > Kovacikia > Kovacikia sp. CALU 1929. The sequence goes on along the minus strand of NZ_JBXBCF010000067.1, from coordinate 2,579 downwards.
CTGCCTCCAATCCGCAGCAGCAGTTCACCATAGGTTTCATAACCCGCTTTATAGGAACTGTAGTGAACACCCCCCTGTAAAATCGACTCAAACCCATCCAGCACAATCAGACAATGATGATGGCTCAGGTGGTGCATCAACTGGGACAAATCACTCCCTGTATTCTGCTGGTTTGAAAGAAACTGGTTCAGGTCTGCCACCAGTTCATCCAGAAAGGGCGGACGGTGCAAAGATCGCCAGCGACGGAGCGATCTCCAAATCACGCAATCAAACTGATCCCTAACCTGCTGCGCCAGTTTCACCGACAGATCGGTTTTGCCAACTCCACCCACGCCATAGAGTGCAATCAGGCGACATCCGTTGAGGGTCACCCAATGCTTTAATTCTTCCAGTTCCCGCTTACGTCCACAGAACTGCGATACATCGGGGGCAAAATCCCAGTCCTGCCGGGTTGTGACATCTACCCAGGGGCTGTCTTCTTCAACCTCAGGGGTGGGTGAACTCAAGGGGGAGGGTATCGGCTGGGACTGGAGGGACTGGATTGGACTGGGCTGTACCAGGGGCTGAGCGCTGGGATCACCAGTGGATGGCAATTGGCGGGTTTGCGATCGCTCAACGGGTCCTTGCAGGTTTTTCTTGGTCACCTCTTCACCCAACACTTCAGTGAGTTGGTTCCACAGGGTAGGTCCCACATCTTTGGTAATGTACCCCAGACTGCAACCCGGACAATCCCGACGAATTTCCTTATAACTCTTACCCAACCAGGAACCCCGAAACACAGCTCTTTGCACATCATTAAGCCGTCTTCCCCGCTGGGCAAACAACTCCTCGATATATCGGAGGGCGTCTTCAACATGCATGGATGGAACACAGTAGATGCTTTCCCTTAGTTTACGGCTGAACTTTCCTGAACTTTCCTGAACTTCTGGAACTTTTCCGTTTTTTCCTCTAAATAGAAAAGCAGAGTTTTTCGCTTCAACGGATTGAAAAAAACAGGAATTTCCTGACGTAGGCGCAGGTGAAACTAAGAACATCGGTATTTGAGGAATCAACATCCATGTTGAAAATGGTTGCAGTGCTATGCCCCCATTGGCTGGCAGCCCCACCAGCCAAATCACTGTAACCGTTGGCTGAGCGCTGCAGAGGGTTTGAGTCACTAATGAACGCTCAAACCCTGTTCAGCCAAAACAGAGCAACCAAGTATTACAGGACTTGGGGCGATCGCCTGGGACTGTACTCTGGTTCTGCGATCGCTGGGTATTAGGACATCCCCTCTAGTACTCACACTCAGAGGTCTGGATACGCTGACCGACTTCGCCCTCCGACTCTGCCCCTGATTGAACCAGAGGTGTCAAACTAACACCGAAGTCTGCTAGTTGCATAAGTCAACAGTCACTGCCTGTATGTAGGCAATAACAACCGTGTTAATTCAGGAGAGCATCCATGCTAAAACTTCGCTGCTGGCTCAAGCATGTCCTGACTATCTTGATCCAGGAACTGGCTGATACGTCCCAACTTCCCGTCAATGAAGCGGGATCAGTTGACAACTATAGCGACGATAAACGTGAAGCGATTGTGACCCAGTCAATTAGACCTGGAAGAACAGGACAGGTGAAATTCAAAGGATCGTGGTGGAATGCCCGCTGTAGCTGGGATGTTAATCTCCTGGAAGGACAAATCGTTTATGTCATAGACCGACGCGACAATACCCTCTACGTTGAGCCTGGTTTAAAACCTATCCAAAAACTTACTGAATTTAGTCCTGAGTTCTGTAGTTAAGGCTGTCAGAATATAGCGGTTCCCAGGCGAGTGCGGTTACAAACTAATTTTAAAAGCCCTTACTGAATCAGCAGCTTTACCGTACACACAAATGGGAATTGCTATAGGCTCTGAAGTGAACCCCTCAATGCAAGAACAATGATCCTGTGAGACTACCCCTGGGGGTAATGGTAAAACCAGGTCGCATCTTTAATGATCAAAAGTAAAGGATTTGTTGGTGAATGGCAGGTGACGGGCTTATTTTGAAGCCTATCTAAACAGCCTTAACTGCGAAAAACAAAAATAATAGACCCTACCAGTTTCAGATAGGTTAACCCAATTGTTTGCCGTGAAGTAAGCGGGCTATTCCCCCTAGCAACAAGAGGATGATCATCATGTTTAAATTTGTGACAAAAGCAATTAAGTATTACTTGCTTGGGGTGTTTGGATTTACGGTCGCCTGCTGGCTGGCTGGTATTGTTGGAGCTATGCCCTTGATCAATCCTTTTATGCCGATGTTTGGTGAATGGATTTTTCGCCTGCTGGCATTCATTCTCTGCCTGATGGCAACGGCTGCGGTGGTTGAATCTGTGCGGCAATAGCTAACTCCAAAGATTCTTAGCTGAGTCTACGGCGCTCTGGAATACTCTCTACTAAAAAAATCGAAAAGTTTTGCACCGTAGCGATTGTCTTGAAAGTCAAGCGGAAATGAAAAATTGATGGGATTGAGATTTGAGCAGGACAAAATAGATTGCTCAATCCTCTTCTATTGAGCAACCAAAAGGTAACAACCAAGCGTGAGTCCATTTAACTAGGATTGG
>NZ_JBXBCF010000066.1:0-119868 GCF_056784235.1 Kovacikia sp. CALU 1929 | reverse complement strand
CTCGAACAATCGCCTGGGGAAAACCCCGCATCCAGCAAGGACGAGTGGTCAATGGAACTAAACAACGTGATTCTAAGCATAAACGATGAATCCAGAAACTACATGGGTCGGCATTGATGTTTCAAAAGCCAGTCTAGATGTGCATCTTCTGCCGCAAGGGACTGCCATTAAGGTAGACAACAGTGAGTCTGCAATTGAGTCATTGGTTGAGCAACTAGCACCGCTTAAACCAGAGTTGGCGGTGATGGAAGCGACCGGAGGGTTAGAACGAGTGGCGCATCGTCAACTCACTCAGGCTGGCATTCCAGTGGCGATCGTCAATCCGCGCAAAGTCAAAGCCTTTTCAACAGTGATGGGCAACGCCAAAACCGATGCCCTCGATGCCAATCTGTTGGCACAATATGCCGAACGGGTGCGACCTGCGGCGGTGCCTGTGCCCGACTTGAATAGCCAACAGTTGAGCGAGTTGGTCAGCCGTCGCCGCCAGTTGGTAGAAATGCAAGTGGCAGAGAAGAATCGCTTGACCCGTGCGAGTGAGACCATCAAAGCTGACCTCACAGACCATATCAAGCAGTTACAGCAGCGCATTGATGCCTTGAGTGAGCAGATTCAAACGCTTTCATTGGCACAAGCGCAATGGCAACTCAAGCGTCAAATTCTGCTGTCTGCTCCAGGCATTGGCAAGGTCACTTGTGCGGTCTGTTTAGCGGACTTACCAGAGTTAGGCACCCTTTCCGATAAGAAAATTGCCCGACTGGTGGGAGTCGCACCGATTAACCGCGACAGTGGCAAGCACAAAGGCAAACGCATGATTGAAGGGGGACGTGCCCATGTCAGAGCCGCGCTCTACATGGCAACCTTAGTCGCCACTCAGCATAATCCGGTGATTAAAGCCTTCTATCAACGCTTGCTGGCAAACGGCAAACTCAAGAAAGTTGCCCTCACTGCCTGTATGCGTAAGTTGCTCACCATTCTCAATGCCATGATCCGCGACCAGAAGCCCTGGAAACCCCCGCAGCCTTCTACTGTGGCAGTTCAACCAGCAGCCAATCCTAGTTAATGGACTCACGCTTGGTTGTTACCTTTTGGTTGCTCAATAGAAGAGGATTGAGCAATCTATTTTGTCCTGCTCAAATCTCAATCCCATCAATTTTTCATTTCCGCTTGACTTTCAAGACAATCGCTATGGTGGTCCAGGAGACGGGCTACCGCTCAATTTTGAGCATCTGGCACGGGCATTAGAGGAACGCTTTGGTGGCAACGTCGGTGTCTTAGAAGTCTTGCCCACGGTCCTATTTCTGCGGGGTTATTTAGATGAAATTGAGGACTATTGGGAACGGGGGGAAGGGTCTCGTCCACTCAGCCAGCAGGCAATCAATCATAATCTGGGAGTCTATGGATGGGACTTGCGGAATACCCTTTCTCGCAATGCAGATATTTGCCAGCAGGTACTAAACGCCAATCCACCCAAGGACGATTTTCTCAAACAGGTGGTCGAAAACCACAATGAACGGGCAGCAATCCGGGTACTCAATTCAGCCAGGGATGCATCCGGTCGGGCGTTGAGTCCCCTGCAAGCAGCGGCAGCACTGGGTGCAGAGGGCACCCAGGAAACCAGTAACGGTGACGGTATCGAGACATTAATTGTTTTGATTGGTTCAAATAATGCGCTGGGTAGCATTCTCACGTTTAAGGTGAAATGGTCAGCAGAAGGTTTTGATGACATGGATATCAACGACCAGTACACCGTCTGGCGTCCTATCCACTTCAAAGCAGAACTAGACCAGGTCGTTGCAGAAATCAAAAAAATTCCTGCGCGTCATGTAATTTTGGGCACGGTTCCCCATGTCACCATCGCGCCCTTTGCCCGTGGAGTCGCTAATAAGCTAAAACCGGGGTCTCGCTACTTTCCCTACTACACCCTTCCCTGGATTAATGATAGAGACTTCAACCCTGAGAAAAATCCCCATTTAACGGGAGAAGAGGCTCTATTGATCGACAGTGCAATTGATCAGTACAACGATGACATTACAGATGCTGTACGGCAGGCTCGCCAGGAAGGTAGAGACTGGTATTTGTTTGAGACGGCAGGACTGCTCGATCGTCTGGCAGCCCGTCGCTACCTGCTAGATCCCACCGCTCGCCCAAGCTGGTGGGATGAGGTGGGAGGGCAGTACCCACTGCCGCCGGAACTGCAAGCCCTTTCCCCGGTGCCAGATTCCCGCTTCTTTATCTCTAACTCCACAGGTCGTCGCATCCAGGGCGGATTATTCTCTTTAGATGGTATTCATCCCACGACGATTAGCTACGGTATCCTGGCACAGGAAATCATTAAGTTGATGGAATTGGCTGGAGTGAAATTCTATGGAAGCACAGGGAATACGCCCTTGCCCAGCCCAGTCAAGCTTGATTTCAATCGCCTGGTAGCGATCGACACCCTCATTAGTAATCCTCCCCGCACGGTTGCCAGTGTGCTCGATCGCATTAGCTTTATCGACAGTACCTTTAACCTGGTCAATAGCATGATTACTTCTAGCTATTGAATGGGAAGTAGGGAGAAGGTGCCAGGTGTCAGGCTTACGCTACAGACCACTAGTGCCTCTATCAACAAACTGCATACGCCTCCTGAATATCCTTTAACGCCTGGTAAAGGTCTTTCTGATGGTTCCAGCCAACGAAGCCTGCATACAAACATTCTCCCTGCGCAGACGCTACAAAGACATGATCGACCCCTAAAGAATTACGCCAGGTCAGAATTGCTCCTCCCGTATTGAGCTGCATGGTTAGTCGAGCTTTGCCAGCATCTCGCCAGTGAGCATCGGTAATTCCTGGAATAGCGTGTAATCGACGAATAATGCTGTCGTATTGAATTGCCTTGCCATCCTCAGAATTTAACCAGAATTGACGAATGGTAGTTGCAACCAGGGGGTGGTTCCGTAAGGCTTCATGGGATAGTCCTTGCAACTTAATAAATTGGGCGTTAGCAAATCGAGTGCATTCGACTGGAACGGTGCCATCACTGCCACCATCGAGATCTCCAGCAATCACCAGTGTTGGAATGGTAGCAGCGATAGTTTCGCCGATCGCCCTTCGATTTCTGCCCAAGTCCCGGGCAATCCCAATGCCCAGGTTAAATGGGTCAATAATTCGTCCCAAGTCTGCTCCACCGACTGGAGAGGCAACTAAAACAAAAGCATTTACCCTGGACCACCATTCCGGGTGACGGTTCAGCACCTCCAACCAGATTAAACCACCCATTGAATGACCAATAATTCTGATCGGGATCTCTGGATAACGGGCTATTTGTTCAATGGCAACCTTCTCAACGATTTCAACCAGGGGAGCCATTCTCAGCCAGGTTTGAACGTAATCCAATTTGGGGGCAATGACAAACGTGGTGTCGGTTGTCAAACTCTTCGCCAGAGCTAACATGGCGCGGTTATCGTCTGCCCAGCCATGTTGCACAAATAAAAGAAATGCTGGTGCTGTAGATAAGGCTTTCTTTGCGCTAGTAATATCCATATAAGGGGTCGTTTAAGCGTTTAGTTCAAGTAACCAGTAATTTGTAGTTTGTAGTTCTTCACCTGATCTGCTGCCCTGTTCCTATACCACCGATTATCTCGCTCTTCAAACCTATCGTTTTTAGTTATGCAACAATGGATTTGAGCGATCGCTTCTCTGACCGTCACATTTAATCCGCCTGATTGCTAACGATATTGACTCAACGTAAATTTCTGTAAAAACTAAAGTCTAATTTGGTATCCGAATAGACTTAGCTGCCTGGATTGTGTTTGTACTGTTAAGTAAAAGCCCTTTTCTGATGCTCGGCTGAGGCAAATTGAATGGACGATCTTTTAACATTGGCAGGTCTCCTAATAGGGATTGTAGCTGTCCTGTTGCTAATCATGGGCTTAATTTCTGCGCCCTGGCAGGTGTTGCTTTTGCTCCTGGTCATTGGGTTAGTGGTTATCTGGTGGTTAATGGAGCAAAATCGGTCGAGAAGCTTACCCCAGGAAGCTGAGGGGGTAAGTCCGTCTAATTATTCAGAGGCTCCCGTTGAGTCATCAGACCCCCAACCTATGCAGCCCCTAACCTATCGGGGAACTATCTATAAGCCAAAATCTGACTCAGAACTAGAAGTTTCAGGGAAGGGGGGAGAGATTTCTGGAAAATACCGTGGCAGTGTTTGGAAGAAGGCACCTGCGATCGACGCTCACCCAGAACAGATTGAGATTATTGGCAAGTATCGGGGCTGCACCTGGAAATCCTCCAACAGCCAAAAATAGCTTACATCCCTCTGAATCGGGATCCGGAGGGAACATAGGTACTGCCTGATCCGTCTTAATAACTAAAGATAGCCAGAAATATTTGGCAAGTAGAGGGGGTACACGGTAGCCCTATAGCGTCCCTTCTACTTGCCAATCTGTGTTGTTGTTGCGATCGTCCTATTGCGTAGGATAACTTGCGAATGTTTCAACCTTTAAAGCCGTATCCTTCGCCATCTTCAAACCATCGATAATCATGTTTCAGAAACCATTTTTTGCTGTTGTGTTGTCCCTGATTCCCACCATTGCTCTTGCCACGCCTGATTTGCCAAAACCTAACCCCAATGGTGATTATGCAACGCGCACAGGGCATCGACTTTGGGTAGTGGTTGATTCTGACCCGCGTGGATTAAACTGCCGTTGGTCTCCGGCAATGCCCGCTAACTGGTACGCTCCTTCAGCCGCACTGCCACCTGCCAATATAGGTCAGTGGCCCATTGTGCGACGCTTTAAGAGAAATGCAGTTTTGACCGCCAACACCGCTCCGGCTGGGTTTGGGCTGATGTACGATACTAGCAATAAACCCTGGCTCAAGGTCAATGTGGGCACTAAAGAGCAGATCTGCCTGGTTCGCGCTAATTCACAGTTTATTCAACCTATCCGACGCAAGCCAACAGGCGGTACTAATTTAAGGTAATTGCACAGAATGACAACAACGCCATTTAAAGATTACTTCTCTAAACTGGCACAGGGCTATGCCCGTTACCGCCCCCATTATCCCCAATCCTTGTTTGAATATCTGGCAAGTCTCATCCCTGAGGGCACGGTTGCCTGGGACTGTGCCACAGGAAATGGGCAGGTTGCGCTCAACCTGACGAATTATTTTCAACAGGTGTATGCGACCGATGCCAGCCCGCAGCAAATTGACCAGGCATTCCAGCATGAGCGCATTCATTACCAGGTTGCCCCAGCCGAGCGAACAAAACTGGCAGATCATTCGGTTGATCTGGTAACCGTAGGGCAGGCACTTCACTGGTTTAATCTGGAACAGTTTTACAGGGAGGTGCAACGAGTTGCCAAGCCAACGGGCATCGTTGCTGTCTGGTGCTATGGTTTTTTTGAGATCCCTGGGGTCACTGAATCGATTCACCAGGCTTTGCAGGATTTCTTTGCGCTAATTGAGCCATTTTGGACTCCAGAACGGGATCTGGTAATTCAGCATTATCAAACAATCCCTTTTCCTTTTGAGGAAGTGGTAGCTCCGACTTTTGAAATGGTTGTGGATTGGACAGTCCATCATTTGATTGGCTATCTAAGTACCTGGTCGGCTGTGCATTTGTTTTCTGAACAAGAAGGGATGAAGGTGATCTCCTCTGCCTGGAAGCGCATAGAAAATGCCTGGGGAGATCCTGAGACTACTCAACCGATTCAATGGCAGATCCACTCCAGGATTGGCAGAGTCGTGTAGGAGTATGCCGCCAGATAAATCCAAATAAACATTAGTCTATAGAAATTCTCAGCTTTGTGAGGTACGTTTTTGGCCGTTCTTGGTCATTGGTCATTAGTCGTGAGTGTTCCAGCGCGTGGCATAATCACAATCACGATCCCTATACTCACCAAAATGCTCCTCATCGGACTCATTAGCGGCACCTCTGTAGACGGCATTGATGCTGCACTGGTCGAAATTTTGGATTCTGATGGAGCATCCCTGCAAGTCAAACTTTTAGCTGGAGAAACTTACCCCTACCCGGCTGAACTGCGTGAACGAATTCTTGCGGTGTGTGGAGGTAGTCCTCTGTCAATGGAGGAGTTTGCCGGACTCGATGATGCGATCGCTCATCAATTTGCCCAGGCAGCCCTCAATATCCAAACTGGACATCCCCCTGTGGACGCGATCGGCTCCCACGGGCAGACTGTGTTCCATCGGCCCGCTTCGCCCCGCACCCCTCACTCTTCCATCGGCTACTCCCTTCAACTCGGACGCGGTGCCCTGATTGCGCACCTGACAGGCATTACCACAATCAGTAATTTCCGTGCCGCTGACATTGCGGCTGGAGGACAGGGTGCCCCTCTGGTCTCTGCCCTGGATGTTGCGCTCCTCTCCCACCCAACCCTCAGCCGCTGTGTCCAGAACATTGGTGGAATTGGCAACCTCACCTATCTTCCTGCCAGGTCCCAGCCATCCCCCCCGGCTTCTGCCATCCTGGGATGGGACACCGGACCCGGCAATGTTTTACTCGATCTGGCAGTCCAGCGTCTATCAGGAGGAACAAAAACCTACGATAAGGACGGAGCCTGGGCAGCCAGTGGCACCCCCTGCATAGAATTAGTCGATCAGTGGTTACAGCAAGGGTTTTTCCAAATCCCCCCTCCCAAGTCCACCGGAAGAGAATTATTTAGTCCTGCTTATTTGGAGCAGCGTCTCGCAGATGCAGCCCAGCACTGCCTCACGGCTGCGAATACTCTGGCAACCCTAACCGAACTGACCGCTGCTTCCATTGCGCTCAACTACCATCGCTTTCTACCCCAACTGCCTGATCAGGTTTTACTGTGTGGAGGAGGCAGCAAGAATCTATACTTGAGGAAGCGGCTACAAGCCCATCTGGAAGCCTCTTCTGTTCTCACAACGGATGAAGTCGGATTGAGCGCAGACTTTAAAGAGGCGATCGCCTTTGCCCTGCTTGCCTACTGGCGGCAAAAAGGCATTCCCGGTAATCTTCCTGAAGTAACCGGGGCAGCGAAAGCCGTCCTTTTAGGGGAAATTTACCAGGTGGATTGAACAACTGCGTGATAGCATGAATTACCGCTGGCATAGCCAAACGCAATCATCGCAAGGATAGGGCTGTGGCTCACACCTTTCTAATGCAGGCAGGACGCTGGTCCCTTCAGGGTAGCTGGCTTGAACGCAACGGAGCACCCATTACCGTTAAAGGTCGAACCCTGGTAGGTTGGAGCCGGGATAACTGGTTCACACTGGTGACGAAGCTGATTTTTCCGGGAACTGACCGGGAGGAGATCTCCTTTCAGTATCGTGGGCGTATGGATGCTGGAGAGCGCCAATACACGTTTGTTTTACAACACAGCCTGTTGGGGCGGGTTGAAGGTGAGGGTTGGGTAGCTCCCGAGTCCATTATTCAACGCTACTGGGTTTTGGGTGATCGCCAGCGTCGCAGTGGGTTTGAGACCCTGTACCGCATGAATGACGACACCTATTACTTTTCCAGTGGCATTATGGCAGGGCACTACCTGACAAGCACGATGGAAGCGATCCTGGAACGCCAGTCAGACTAGCCCTCATTACTAGTCCTCATTGCTTCAGATCACTGCCTGAGTATAAATTTGGGATGACCAGATCGCTACAATAACTTTACGGGATTACTAGAAATAAAGGTGTATTTACGATAATCGAATTGGCGTTTCACGGTTTCCTGCATTGATTGCTCTGTTTTGCGGATCATCAAAACGCATTGGAAAACCAGCGTGGGATTTCTCTTGCAGTGAATGTATGACAACAGATCCCTATATTGGACGGCTGCTCTCAAACCGTTACCAGATTGTAGAACTGGTTGGCAAAGGAGCAATGGGAAGAGTCTACCGGGCAGAAGATATTCTCCTGGGAGGAGTGATCGCGGTCAAACTCCTATCCCATGCCTTACTCAATAAGAAAATGCGCGATCGCTTCAAAGCTGAAGCTCGTACCTGCGCTCAACTGGGTCAAAAAACAATTCACATTGTCCGTGTGACTGACTATGGCGTAGACGATGAAGATATTCCCTTCTACGTGATGGAGTATTTACAGGGCGAAAGTCTGAGTGAAATCATCAGCTACCAGCCCGTTCCACTGCTCCGCTTTCTCAGCCTATCGCGCCAAATTTGCCTGGGATTGCAGTGCGCCCACCAGGGAATGAAGGTTGACAACAAATTGTGCCCCATCATTCACCGGGATATTAAACCCAGCAATATTCTGGTCAGTCAGGACACCAGCCTTGGAGAACTGGTCAAAATTCTTGATTTTGGCATCGCCAAATTGATCCAGGAAGATAGCGGCCAGACCAACTCTTTTATGGGAACGCTGGCGTATTGTTCGCCGGAGCAAATGGAAGGTCGAGAACTGGATGCCCGCTCCGACATTTACAGCCTGGGCGTGATGATGTTTGAAATGCTAACAGGCAAAATGCCCCTCCAGGCTGAAACCCACTCCTTTGGAGCCTGGTATCGGGCACACCACTCGCAGTCACCCCACAGTTTTACAGCCGCCAACCCCAGCCTGAAAATACCCAAGGCGCTGGAAAATTTGGTGATGAGCTGTTTAGAAAAAACCCCAAAGGATCGCCCCCAATCTGCGTCTGAGGTTTTGAGAGCCTTGGAGCCTTTGGAACAGCGCTACAGTGCCAGTCGAAATATCAGCGATCGCATCAGTGGTGTCCTACCCAAAAAATTAGACAGCGTCGAACTCGCTTACAAAAATCCGCCCTTTGTTGATGAAATCTGCCAATCGATAACCTGGCCTCCCAGTAAACCCACCGCCCAAATTGTCTTTGCCCAGAAAATTACCACCAGTAAAGGCGCACTGCCCGCCATTTGGGTCATGTTGCCCCAGCAGCAAATTCAAAATCTTCAAGTTTATAAGCTTTATAACAAGATTTACAAACAATTTATTTGTATCATGCAGCCCCATCCCATGCTGTTGTGGATTACGGCTGTTTACAATCCCTACCAGGGGCATGAGCAAGGACCCCGATGGATGCCCTGCTACCTGGATCTAAAGACTCCTCACGGACAGGAAACACTCCGCTTGCTGGCTGACAAAGGTCAATATCAGGTTCTACTGTTTGCCCTCGAGCGTCCTGAACAATGCGCTCACACTATTTCTGTGGGCATTAACGCTGCCCAATGTTCTGACCTCAAGCAATGGGCAATTACCAGCCCCTCATCTGTATCAGTTGGCAAACCAACCTTCAGCAAAGACCTGTTGAAAGCAGAACTAGAAAAACTCAAGCCCAAAGTCTCAGAAGAGATAGGAAACGACTCCTTTCCACCCCTTTAATTCGCGTTCAAGGGTAGTAGTCCGTCAGGATAGATTTGAGTTACTCCTCAAATCTACAAAACCGATTTTTGAGATGTTTTGACAGACCAGTAGGGATGACCAGTAGGGATAGATGGTGGGTAAGGGAGAGAACCCATCCCCGCTGCTCCCCTACTCTCCCATCTCCCTGCCATTTAGCGGCTCTGAGGTGGAAAGTAAATAATTGGATGCCAGCTTCGGTGCATTAGTTCACGGGTGAAGCTAGGAATTGACCATTCCTGAGGCTTGCCCAAACGGCTAGAGGTCACTGCGATCGCACTAACATCTGCCATCTGCGCGGCATCCAGGATTTCAACGATTGAGTCACCCTGACGGACTTCTGTAGGTTCTACAGATAGATTGATTGACTCCAACCCAGCTTTGACTTCGTTTAGCTCCTTCATAGCTGGTTCCACCTGGTAATCCTTGGGCAATCCGCGCCGGGTCACATCATCGACAACCCAGCAGAGATGACACTGTTGTAAGGAGTTTGAAGGTCTTTCCGCAGCCCTGGATTTAATTTGCTCAACTAAATACCTGGCGGTATCCGTTCCGTCGTAGGGTATCAGCAAGTTACGAAACAAATGCCGACAGCGTAACTCTAGTTCCTCACTGGTGTAGGTCGAGATTAGCTGAGGACGAACAATCATCAAAGGTACTCCCGTCCGTTCACATACTTTCATAGCAGTGCTGCCGAATAACTTTTCCGTAATTCGACTGCGAACGGGCATTCCTAGAATAATCAAATCAGCCTGGTAGCGTGTAGCAGTCTGCAAAATCAGGTCGCTTGGTCGCCCCGACTCAACCTCCACTTTGACTTCAACCCCTGCCGGAACATTTTGCAAAGCAACGCTCAAGCGTTCACGCGCTTTTTCAACCGCGACCTGATCCACTCTGGGAATTGTTCCACCGTCCAGGGATACGGTATGGAAAAAAATGATCTGGCTTGCGCCAGTTTCCGCTAAAAAGGGAACAAAGTGTGCAAAACGATGTAACCCATCAGAGAAATCGGTACAAAAGAGCAATCTTTGAAACATGGAAAATTAAGCTGCAAAGTTCAGGCTTACATGCTCCTAACACTAACACTCCAGACATCAATTAGCGCTAGTTTGGCAACCATTTCGCAGTGTCAGGTGCCAGATCGGAAGGATACTTTTAAATCTTTTGAATTGATTCCAGGCTGGCTTATACCAGCAACACAACTTGGAGTCAGGCAACTATCAGGCAACTAAAATAATAGAATAAATAAACCTATCGCTGCTTAGACCTTGAAGATAAGCGAGACGAAACAACCCATAGATACGAAGAATAGTTTAAAGGTTAGCAAACCCATCGTTTAGACAGTCCTCATCAGTCAGGAGGACTCGCACTGACGCCCCGTCGTCCCCAGCTTCTTTCCCACAAAGGAACAAAACAAGAGATAGAGGTCGCCCCTGCGATTGATCCAGAGACTACTGGAACTGGGGACCCGGCTCCAAACCCCACTCGTGCTTCAAGAAATGCTTATACATATTTTCGCGCATCACCATCTGCTCGTAGAGCTTGACCAGAAAATCTTGAGCTTGTTCACGACTCATTTTCTGGACCTGGGTTTCGAAGGATCGAATACTGAATTGTTGCTCCAGAGTTAACTCAATCGGTGTATCCATCATGTTCGACTCCAATATGAGAGAGTAGGTCATCAATTCCCACGACTCCAGATGCCCAGAGCAATGGTTTTGTTATAGCGACTGCCGGGTTATCCAGTATGGTTCCCCAATCAGGGCACCCAGCAACACTTCGTATTACAGAATATAACAATTGTTTGACAAAGTGCGTATACCCCCAAGTGGGTAATTTTGTCAGCTTTTTCTGACACCACGGGATGATTTTTTGATATTTGCATAGGATTTTCATCATCTAAATCCCTCCTATGGCAGGAGTTTGGGGGTGGCTTGCGGTTTCCGTTCTGTTCCATTAGAGAAGAGCAAATAGCCTTTGATAACGACTCGCTAACTAGATCAAAGGTTTAGAAGAGTCTTGTCTGACTTGCCCAGACTTTCAGTTACTGAGACAACACTTTGGACTGAGTAATGAATTTTCACCTGCGAGTAGGGGCTTTCAGGATACCCGATAAATTTTGTCGGGTATGTTTGACCGTGCATTTAGCCCGTGCTAGTATCGATTCCAACGAGTGTTTAATGAATGTTCAATTTCACCGAATCGCTCCCACCGATTGCTCCTACGAAGAGACTTTGACCCATGACCCAGGCAACGCAAACCCAGGCAACCCAACTAAAATCTCAGTCGGCGGCTACTTTTCGAGCGCTGAAATGTAAGGAATGCGGAACAGAGTATGAGCCGAAAGCGACTCACGTTTGTGAGTTTTGCTTTGGTCCCCTTGAAGTAGCTTATGATTACGATGCCCTGCGGCAAACGGTGACTCGTGAAAGCATTCAGGCTGGACCCCATTCCATTTGGCGCTACCGCCCATTTCTGCCTGTAATGACCGATCAGCCAATCGATGTGGGCACAGGCATGACTCCTCTGGTTCAGGCAAATCGGTTGGCTCGTCGTCTCGGGCTAAACAAGCTTTACATCAAAAATGATGCGGTGAACATGCCGACGCTCAGCTTCAAAGATCGGGTGGTATCCGTTGCTCTTACCCGGGCGCGGGAGTTAGGGTTTTCTACGGTATCCTGTGCCAGCACCGGCAATCTAGCTAACTCCACGGCAGCGATCGCAGCTCACGCGGGACTGGACTGTTGTGTCTTCATCCCAGCAGACCTGGAAGCCGGAAAGGTCATCGGTACGCTGATCTATAGCCCGACGGTGATGGCGGTTCAGGGAAATTATGACCAGGTCAATCGTCTTTGCTCTGAAGTGGCAAACACCCACGGTTGGGGATTTGTCAACATCAACCTGCGCCCCTATTATTCAGAGGGATCAAAAACCCTGGGCTACGAAGTGGCAGAGCAGCTAGGCTGGCAATTGCCTGACCATATTGTGGCTCCCCTGGCGTCTGGTTCTCTGTTTACCAAGATTTATAAAGGTTTCCGTGAATTTGTTGACGTGGGGCTGGTGGAAGATAAAGCCGTTCGCTTTAGTGGTGCCCAGGCAGAAGGTTGCTCACCGATTGCCCAGGCATACCGGGAAGGGCGTGATTTTATATCGCCAGTAAAACCCAACACAATTGCTAAATCGATCGCGATCGGTAATCCGGCAGACGGGGTTTATGCCGTTGACATTGCCCGTAAAACCAATGGCAGCATTGAATCGGTAACGGACGCAGAAATTATCGATGGTATTAAGTTACTGGCTGAAACTGAAGGTATCTTTACGGAAACTGCTGGGGGAACGACTGTTGCCGTTCTCAAAAAACTGGTAGAAGCCGGTAAGATTGATCCCGATGAGACCACCGTTGTTTACATCACAGGCAATGGCTTGAAAACCCAGGAAGCCATTCAAGGGTACATTGGTGAACCTCTAACGATTGAGCCGAAGCTCGATAGCTTTGAGCGTGCCCTGGAGCGCTCTCGCACATTAGAACGCTTAGAGTGGCAACAGGTGCTGGTTTAGTTAAGAATGAGGGATGAAAGATGAAGGATAAAGGATAATCTGTAAACCTTTAGCTCCTTTTGCGCTTCTTCCTTCAACTTTTCGCCTTCCCCCTTATTGCCTGATGCCTCCTAGCATTACACCTGGTTTGTTATAGCTTTCATCCTTCTTCTTTTAACCATGTCTGTCAAAGTTTTGATTCCCACTCCCTTGCAAAAATTAACGAACGATCAGGCAACCGTTGAATGTAATGGCAGCACCGTTGCCGAATTGCTCGAATCCCTGGAGCAAAGCTGTCCCGGTATAAAAGCCCGTCTCTGTGATGAAAAGGGCGAACTGCGGAGATTTGTCAATTTCTACGTCAACAGTGAGGATATCCGATTCCTGGATGGGGCTAACACATCTCTGAATGATGGCGATGAAGTCAGCATCATTCCTGCGATCGCAGGGGGCTAGTGTTTCACGGCAACCGTTTTTAGCCAGTTTTTGTCAGGCAGGTTGGTTGAACGCCAGTGAAGCCCAACCTTTTCAAGGCTTAGATCATGGCGCAAAGCCATAGCGCAAAGTTAAGCCCGCACTACATTAGTCCTTGCAGGTGTGCCCCAGGACTGAAAAGATCTGACGATGCTCAAACAGATCAACCAGGTGCTGGTTTAATTTGTCCTGGCTTGCCTCCTGGCGGAGAATTTTGATAGCAGTGCCGACAGACAGCCCCCGTTTATAGGGGCGATCTCCGGCTGTCAGAGCATCATAAATGTCTGAGATCGCCATAATTTGGGACTGAATTGGGATTTCTGACGCTTTTAACCCCAGGGGATAGCCTGTCCCATCCAGTTTTTCATGATGCCCATAGGCAATGGTGGGTACGTCTTTAAGCTGCTTCGTCCAGGGGATGCGCTGGAGAAATTGATAGGTATGAGTGACGTGGGACTGAATTGATTCCCGCTCCTCTTGGGTCAGGTTGCCCCTGGGCACTATTAGTTGCATCAGTTCCGCTTCAGTGAGCAATGGTTTTAACTGACCATCCACATCCTTGTAAGTATAGTCAGTGAGTTCCTTTAACTGTTTCAGGGGTTCTTCTGCCAAAATCCGGGGTTCATTGGTTTCTAACAACATCTGCCAGTAGTCATCCAGTTGGGCGATCGCAGTTTCTAGCTGCTGATCCAGGTTTGTCAGGTAATGGCAGTGGGGGCATTCCACTTCCTGCTCATGGTTTGGGCGATGACTGGGATGCTCAATCAGATGTCGGTACTTAGCTTGAGCGCACTCCATTTCCAGAGTCCGACGAACCAGGGCAAATCGGTTTCGCACCACCTCAAGCTGCATCGGGTAGAGTTTCTTCTGTTTGCCTAAAATAGCTTCTGGAACACCCACCTTGCCAAAATCATGGAGCAAAGCGGCATAACGGATTTCCTGAATTTGCCGCTCGTTGAAAGAAACCAATCGCAAAGGACCCGCAGGCACCGCACTGGCTTCTTCACTCAGGCGGACCGTCAAGTCAGCGACTCGTTCAGAATGACCCGACGTGCAGGGATCTCGCGCTTCAATAATTTGAACCGATGCTTTGACAAATCCTTCAAATAGGTTCTCGATACTCTCCTGCAACTGGTTGCGCTCAATCGAAATGGCTGCCTGACTTGCCAGCGATCGCAAAACCCGCTCTTCCCAAACAGAGTAAGGCTGTGTAGCCTCCAACGCATTTTCTGCAGTTATGGTGATGTCTGACTGAATCTTGCGGTTGATTAGTTGCAAAACCCCAATCGTTTCCTGTTCCTGGTTTTGCATAGGCAAGATCAACACTGAACGAGTTCGATAATGGATGCTGCGATCAAAACTCCGATCCAGTTGATAGGGAACGCCCTCAGGCAAGTCATAGGCATCCAAAATATTCAAACTTTCGCCCGTCAAGGCTACGTACCCTGCCAGACTTTTATAGGTCATTGGCATCGCAAATTCGCGGAAAGAGGCGGCTGGTTTAGAGTCGTTTTGAGCCACCTTAAACCAGAGAACTGGAACCTCACTATTGCGATCAATCAGATAGACGCTTCCAGCATCACTTGAGGTGATTTCCCGACTCTTGGTTAAAATTAATGACAACAGCTCACCCAAGTCATAGGTGCTAGAAAGCGCTGTGCCAATTGCTAGAAGCTGCTCAATCAGTTCAGCCCGTTCAATCGATTCCTGAGAAAACTCTCGGTTATCTTTCATAACCAAACCTCAGAACGGCGCATGGCAGTCATCCTGAAATTCGCTCAACGGCTCAGAATTTCCAACAAGGCTACACAAACATCCTCTCTCACTCATCATGGATGGCAATTTACATCGAGTTTTACTAAAGAGCACCAGCTAAATCAATAACACTAGACAACCAAATAAATCTAAACCTACCAATCAGATTTCACTAGCTACTGTTCCCTGTAACAGAGTTACCCCAACAGGGCAACTTTAGACCTCACCATTCCTTCATCTTTTTCCAGTACAAAACTTCTGAATGGAATTGCTAGTAAAACTTAGTGTAAATCTTACTTACTCATCTGCCTGGTAGCTTCTGCCTCCTTCAGAATGAACATCGAATTTATGCTGCTTAGGATTAAATTAACTCAAGTTGTTATAGCATTTCCTTTCTGGGTGAGGTACATCTCATCTATTTGACTCAAGGGTTCTACGGCTATCCCTATACCTCACTGGATTCAAAAACGCTATAGTCAGAGGCGAGGTAACAGATGCAATTAAAAGAAGCTGACCAAAAGCTTGAAAGCTTTGGAGAAAAGGAAATGACTACCGAAATTATAGCGATTTATGCCGCCACGGGTGCCTTACTCAAACCCATTGAATATGAGAAAAACTACCGGGTCAGCGGTAATCCCTACTGAGGACAGTCTTATCTCAAAAAGCATGAATTGATACTGGGATCCTCGGTAGATTACCGCATAAGTCCAGATACTATTGAGGCGTAGTGAGTGAGTAATTAATTTTGCACCGTCTGATACCATTTTGGGTTTCGGATTTTAGATTTTGGATTGTAGAAACCCTGCATAGGCATGGTTCTAATCCTTCATCTGCCGCATCTTCAATTTAAATTGGTATGACCGTCAAAAAGGTTCCCCTCGTTCCAAGTCTCTGACTTGGAATGTCAGGTCGGAGGCTCTGCCTCCACTCGCAAAGAGGCAGAGCCTCGCTGTTCGGTTCCCAGGCAGAGACTAGGGTAGTTTTTTAACAAGCCCTAACCCTACTCCGCACTCGGCACTATTTGAACAAGGGTTGCCGAACTTACGTTGGAGTTTAATAGTCAGCTTTACCTGTTTGAGCAGGGTAAGGGGTCGCTAACCATGCTCATCCGCTGTTGGTGGGCGCCTTGGGTTGCCGACTCGTTGCACTCTGCACGCTCAATTTTTCCCCCTAACCTGTACTCTATACGCATAGCCATTCTGCCCATCCCACCCTGCCTGCCCACTATGATGCACAGCTTTATCTCCCCGGAGCGTTTTTTCCCCTATCTCACCTGGACGGATATTCAGGCAATGCCCGATAAGGAGAATGTAGTCGTGATTCAACCCGTGGGTGCGATTGAACAGCATGGACCCCATTTGCCACTGGTGGTGGATGCGGCGATCGGGCTGGGGGTGTTGGGTCGGGCACTGGCAAAACTGCCGCATACAATTCCTGCCTACGCTCTGCCTTGCCTCTATTACGGGAAGTCGAATGAGCACTGGCACTTCCCTGGAACGATTACCTTAAGTGTTCAAACGCTGTTAGCTATCTTGATGGAGGTGGGGGAGTCGGTTTACCGTGCTGGGTTTCGGAAGCTGGTGCTGATGAACTCCCACGGGGGACAACCGCAGGTGATAGAAATTGCAGCGCGGGATCTGCATCAAAAGTATGAGGATTTTGCTGTCTTTCCGTTGTTTACCTGGCGGGTGCCTAATGTTGCGGCCGACCTGTTAACGGCAAAGGAACTGGCGTTAGGAATCCATGCCGGAGATGCAGAAACCAGTCTGTTACTTTCTCTATTGCCCGATCAGGTCAGGATGGACCGGGCAGTGGTGGAATATCCCCAGGGCTTACCAACCGACGGCTTGTTGAGTATGGAAGGCGCTCTGCCATTTGCCTGGGCGACACGGGACATTAGCCAGAGTGGCACGCTGGGTGACCCAACTACTGCGACCAAGGAAAAGGGCGATCGCATTCTAGAATCCCTGGCTGAGGGGTGGGTTCAGGTCATTCAGGATATTCATCGTTTTCAGCTACCCAAGGCATGGAAGGGACATCATATTTGACTGAAATTTTGCCAGTTTGATTGAAACAGGTTGGTAAGTCTCTAGAATTGAAATGCTGAAATTTGGATTTGCTACTAGACGTGAGACTCTGGGGGATAGACTGGAAGTCATCTAAATTCTCTGTGATAAGTTTGAAACCTTTATCGGGGTCTAGAGTCAAAATTCTATGGGCTATTCAGTCCAAAGCAGGGAGAGTACGGAGGTTAATGTAGATTGTGAACGTTGGAGAACTTTTTCAGAGAGGCGGGATTACCATCATCCCCCTGCTACTGCTTTCGGTACTGGCTCTAAGTGTCATCATTGAGCGCCTGTGGTTTTGGTCCAGTGTTTTGACCAAGGAACGGGAAATTGTCAATCGAGTGCTGGATGCATCCCGACGGGATTGGCTATCGGCAGCGGAAATTGCTAGACAGGCTTATGACCAGCCAATCGGTCGGTTTCTCTTTAGTCCGCTCCAGTTAAAAAATCCTGATCCTGAGATATTTAGACTGGCGTTGGAAGCCACGGCGGATGATGAACTGGCATCCATGCGGCGAGGAGATAAGGTGCTGGAAGCGGTCATTGCCCTATCGCCGTTGCTGGGTCTGTTAGGCACCGTGATTGGATTGATTATTTCTCTCCGCTCCATCCGCATTGGTGATATTGGTACGGCTTCAACGGCAGGAGTCACGACTGGAATTGGTGAAGCGTTGATCAGCACTGCCTTTGGATTAATTGTGGCAATTTTCAGTCTGGCGTTCTATCGTCTATTTCAAGGTTTTATTTTCTTTCAGGCACGAGTTTTTCGGAGAGCCGGAAACGAGCTGGAACTCCTTTATCGCCTGCGATGGGCGCAGAGTAGGGATCCTGATGGGGAGAGCGAACCGCCTTTGGAGGGATAAGGTTAAGGAGTCAGGCGAACCGATTATCACCTCCTCTCTCTCCCCCTCTCCCCTCTTGCTTTCCTCTGCCCCTTGCTTCCTCTGTTCCTTTCCTTGCCCACTCGTTCACTCACACCACGCTCACGATGAAAGTTAACCTGGATTCCCCAACGGATGAGGTACAGATTCAACTCATTCCTCTGATTGATGTGATTTTCTGTATCCTGACGTTCTTTATCCTGGCGGCGTTACAACTGACGCGGCAGCAGGCAATCAATATCGATTTGCCGAAGGCGAACACAGGCGTAACCCAGATGCGAGATATGCTGGTTGTGACGATTAATGCAACCGGGCAAACGTTTATTGACCGCCAGTTTGTCGATCGCAGTCAGCTTTACCAGTCTCTTCAGGCATACCGTGAAAAGAACCCTGGTGGTCTGCTGGTGTTGTATGCCTCCCAGACCGCGTTTTATAACGATGTGGTGCAGGTTTTGGATTTGATGCGGCAGGTGGGGGGCGATCGCGTTGCACTGGCAACCTTACCGGCGAACACCAGTTCTACTCCCGGTACTAGCCCGCCTCCTGGCACGACAGGATTTCCTCCTGGTGTCAGTCCAACTCTGACTCCTTATAACCCGTTTGGAACGCCCAGTCCCTTACCGACCTTTAATCCAGACCAGTATCAAATCCCGCCAACGACTGGACAGCCGCCTGCTGGAGCTATTCCCGGTGGCACACCAACCCCAACCGTTCCTTGAGCTGAAGTAAAATACCAGGACTCAAGCAAGATCCCCGGAATCTTCGAGATTCCGGGGATCTTAGATTTGTTGGTTCTGTCCCTTTCACCCAACAGGCTTAAACTTTGGCTAGTTCGGGGGTGGGACGCTTGCTATTGCGAATGCCTGAAATCTCTGCTGCATAGTCCTTCGCTTTGAAAACAGCAGAACCCGCCACGATCGCATTTGCCCCAGCTTCCAGCACCTTCCAGGTATTGTTTGCCTTCAAACCACCATCGACCTCAATCCAGGGATCAAGTCCTCGTTCATCACACATCTGGCGCAACTGGCGGATCTTGGGCACAGCCGATTCAATAAAGCTCTGTCCCCCAAATCCGGGGTTGACGCTCATAATCAGCACAATGTCGCAGAGTTCCAGAACGTATTCCAGCAGTTCTAGCGAACTACCAGGATTGAGAACCGCACCCGCTTTCTTACCCAGTTCCTTAATCTGCCCCAGCGCACGGTGAATATGGATTGTGGAGCTAGACTCCGCATGAACCAGGATGTGATCAGCACCGGCTTTAGCGAAATCGGCAACGTACCTTTCTGGTTCCACAATCATCAGGTGAACATCCAGAGGCTTTTGGGTCACAGGACGGAGTGCCTCCACAATCAGGGGACCAATGGTGATGTTAGGGACGAACCGACCATCCATGACATCGACATGAATCCAGTCTGCCCCAGCGGCATCAACGGCACGAACTTCTTCTCCCAGGCGGCTAAAATCGGCTGATAAGATAGATGGAGCAACAACAACAGGTTTTCTGGATGGGGTTTGGGTCATGGCTGGCAGTGTCTCCTAGCGGTGCTTGATTGGTAATTATTTTAACAAAATGTGATAAAAGTCCTGAATCATTCTCAGGATTTGCTCCCTAACGGCTTCGTTCATTCCCGTCAAACTTTTGTGGAGAGGCATTTGTGGCGCGGCAGCAATTTTTCAGTCGGTGGGCATGGATGGCGCTAGGGCTGACATCCGTTTTTCTTGGAAAGGCAGTGATAGCCGAGGATTTGCTCCGTTCCAGCTCAATTGGTGAAGCGGGGATTGATGCCATTCGGTTACACAATTCTCCCTATAACTTAACGGGACGCAAAATTGCGATCGGACAGGTTGAGATTGGTCGTCCTGGTCAATTTGGGATTGACAAAGCGGTTGCCCGCAACCAGGCAATGGCGATCCATCGAGTGTTTTACCGCAATGCCCCTCCCCGAATTAATACCAATGTGGATGGTCATGCCCAGAATGTCGCCAGTATTATGATTAGTTCGGCTAAGGCGATGCGAGGGGTGGCACCGGGGGCACGGCTCTATTCCTCAGCCGCCGGGACTCCGAAACGCTATGGTCAACCAGAAGAATGCCTGTCTGCCCAGCATATTGCGATGCAAAACGGGGGAGACGTGCGGGCAATTAACTTTAGCTTTGGTGAAGCGCTGCGGCAAGACCCTCGCCCAAAACCTCTATTGGATGGCAATGCGCTGCTGACTCAATGTGTGGACTGGTCTGCTCGTGTCCATAATGTTCTCTATGTGATTGCGGGCAATCAGGGAAAGGGTGGCATTTCAATTCCAACAGATAATTACAACGGGATTAATGTAGCGTTTACAACCCGTCTGGAAGGGCTATTTAAGAAGGTGGATTTTGCCAATTTGGGCGACCCCTCCGGCTCAGGGTCAGGAATTGAGGGGATTGAGAGCAATGTTGGTCCTCGACGGGCGATCGGGCTGGTCGCTCCGGGCAATGAAATTGCGATGGTGTCGCTGAATGGAAACCTGAACACGTCTAGTGGTACCAGTTTTGCAGCCCCCCATGCGACCGCAACTGCGGCACTGCTCCAGGAATATGGCGATCGCCAGTTGCGGGTAAGCTGCAAAAAAACACCGGGTTGTGCCCTTCCCTGGAGCCTGGATGCCCGCCGTCATGAGGTGATGAAAGCGGTTTTGCTAAACTCGACGGACAAAGTCAAGGATGATGGCACAGGGTTGCACCTGAAAATGACCCGCACCATCCTGGATAAAAATAACCGCTCCTGGGTGCAGTCGGATGCGTTCAAAAGCCGTAAAATCCCCCTCAATATTCAGATGGGAACTGGACAACTGAATGCATTTCGGGCATATCAGCAGTTTAGCCCTGGTCAGTGGAGTCCGGAGTCACCAGTTCCGGCGATTGGATGGGACTACCGGACGGTGAGCTGGGCGGCAGGGGAACCGAAGAGTGGAGGAGGCGAGGGGCAAGGGAAACCGGGGGAGGCACTCTCAACTCAAAACTCTCAACTCAAAACTCCAAATTCCCCAGTTGCTTCATTCCGGGATTACGTGTTGGAGAAGCCGTTACAGAAAGGTAGCTTTGTCTCGGTAACGCTGACCTGGAATCGTCTGGTGGAATTACTGGATAAAAATCAGAATGGTGAGTTTGATCTGGGTGAAAGTTTCCGCGATCGCGGACTGAACAACCTAGACCTTTACCTGATGCGCGCGGAAGACAATGACATTCGCCAAAGCATCTGGTCATCTATCAGCGAGGTAGACAGTGTGGAACACATTTTTCAGCAGATTCCTGAAACGGGTCGCTATAAGATTCGAGTGGTGTTTCAGAATCGAGTCAATGAGATAACTCAAGCCTATGCGATCGCCTGGTGGACGATGCCTGCCCGTTAATCACGAGTGTTGCAAACATTAAATTTTGCAATATGGGGGTTTGGGGACTTCGCCTTCAAGAAGGGGTGTTTGGAGTAATACCAATTCTTTATAAGGTTGCACTGAACAAGGGGCTTAATCCCCTTGCCTTACAAGGGTTAATTCTGCTCATTCTTAAATGAAATTGGTATGAGGCGGTAGGTGTGAGGAATAGTAATGGATAGATTATGTAGCTAAGCACAATAGTGCTTCAAAATAAGTGACTCAAGATAGCTGGTTCAAACGTCTCCGTAAACCGATTTCCCTTCGGTTCCTTCTGGTGGTGCCCTTTGTTTTGCAAACGGTGGGAGTCACGGCATTGGTGGGTTATCTTGCCTACCGGAGCGGACGGGAGGATGTGGAGAATTTGGCACATCAGCTATTACAACAAACCTCAGAACGGGTTAGCGATCGCCTCGATGATTATCTACATCCTCCTTCACAAAACGGGGCAGCAAACCGTCCGGTCCTGAAACAGAAAACCCTTAGCCAATTTCTCAGTCAACTGCGTTTTGCACCCTTAGGTCAGACTTTTATCCTTGACCGTTCTGGAGCGCTGATTGCCAGTTCGACGCTGGAACCACTGACTAAGAACTTCCAAAACGGTTCTTCCAGCCGCATTCAGGCAATTCATAGCCAGGACTATCGAACCCGGATTATTACCCAGCAATTAATCAACCAGTTGGGCGATTTGAGGGTGGTGGAAACGTCCCAGCAACTGAGCCTGATGCTGGATCACCAGCGCCAGTTTGTTCGTGTTACTCCCTCCAAAGATAATGATGGCTTGGGCTGGCTGGTGGTGATTGTGGTGCCAGAGTCCGATTTTATGGCAGAGATTCATACCCACACCCGTACTACAGTTCTCCTATGTAGTGCAGCATTGGGACTGGCGATCGCCCTCGGACTTTTCACAGCTAAACAGGTAACAACGCGAATCTCCCAAATTAACCGGGCAAGTCGGGCGATGGCAAACGGCGACCTGGAACAACAGCTCACAACCGAGAGTTCGGTTAGCGAACTGAAAGAATTGGCACAATCCTTTAACCAGATGGCAGACCAGGTGCGTCACTCTTTCAATCGCATCCAAACTGCCCTGGACGAGTCGGAAGCAAAATTTACCACTATTTTCCGCACTAGCCCCGACCCAATTGCGATCATCACCCTGGCGGAGGGGCAGGTTCTGGAAGTCAACGATCGCCTGCTGGAGTTTTACGGCTACAGCCAGGAAGAACTAATTGGCAAAACTGCCTTAGAACTGGGCATATGGGTCCACCTGGAAGACCGTCAACGCTTCCGGCACTTGCTTCAGACTGAAGGCACCGTTCACAACCTGGAAGTGGAAACCCGGCTCAAGTCAGGCACAACCAAAAC
The DNA here is from genome assembly GCF_056784235.1 of Kovacikia sp. CALU 1929. Classification (NCBI taxonomy): domain Bacteria; kingdom Bacillati; phylum Cyanobacteriota; class Cyanophyceae; order Leptolyngbyales; family Leptolyngbyaceae; genus Kovacikia; species Kovacikia sp. CALU 1929. The sequence continues at coordinate 97,044 of NZ_JBXBCF010000066.1, read as the reverse complement.
TGTCCTGGTTTCGGCTGAAATTCGATCCCTGGAGGGACAGGATCGGGTCATTGTCTCTGCCACAGATATTAGCCAGCGCAAACAGTTAGAACAGGCACTCTATGCTTCAGAAACTCAATTAAACGATATTTTGAATAGTGCCTACGCCTCATCCATTGTTAGATTTCGGGTATTTCCAGATAGAACCTGGGAGTATGATTACCAATCTCCTGGATGTGAGGCACTTTTTGGCTACACAGCGGCAGAAATTTGTAGCGATACAACCTTATGGATGTCACAAGTCTATGCCACGGATCGAGAAGCAATTATTTATCCATTATTTGAAGATATTTTGAATGGCAGAACCTGCACAGTCGAGTTCCGATTTCATCACAAAGATGGTTCGCTGCGTTGGATTTCTGCAACCTATACATCCCGTTTCAGGGATGCAGCCGATTGCTGGATAGTCACTGGTGTCAGCAAAGATGTGACCGATCGCAAACAGGCGGAAGCCCAGGTTCATGAAGTCAAACAACGATTAGCACTGGCGACCAATGCTGCCCGGATTGGCATTTGGGATTTTGACCTGGCTGAGAACCGACTGATCTGGGACGATCGCATGTACGAACTCTACGGGTTGGTGCCCGCCGAGACGGATGAAGTCTATGAAACCTGGGAACAGCGACTACATCCGGAGGATCGGTCAGGAGTTCTGGCTGAACTTGAGGCAGCCCTTGTGGGACCAAAGGATTTTCACCCCGAATTTCGGATACTGTTGCCAAATGGACAAATGCGCTTTATTGAAGCCCATGCGAGGGTACTGCGGGATGCTGAAGGAACTGCCGAGCGGATGATTGGAGTGAACTGGGATATCACCGATCGCAAAGCCGCTGAACTGGCACTGCAACAAAGCGAAGCTCGTTACCGTGCCATTGTAGAAGACCAGACCGAACTGATAGCGCGTTTCCTGCCCGACACCACATTAATATTTGCTAACGATGCTTACTACCGGTACTTCGGTATTAACCCGCAAGAAGTCATTAGCAAAAGTTACAATCCCGTGATTTATGAAGCCGACCGAGACGAGGTGTCTGAATTGGTGCGATCGATGAATGTCACCAATCCTACCGTCACTATCGAGAATCGGGTTATAGTCAATGGCGAAATCCGCTGGACCCAGTGGGTAAACCGGGTATTCTTCGACCAGCAGGGAAACTTTATTGAGTACCAGGCTGTTGGGCGCGATATTACTGATCGTAAACAGGCGGAACGGGCACTTCAAAATACAACTCAACGGTTACAGGCATTTTTAGATAATTCTCCTGTACTGATTAGCTTATTTGATAGCGAAGGGCGCTACTTACAGGTTAACCCCGCCTATGCCGCCCTAATGGGTCGCTCTGAAGCAGACATTATTGGGCATACCTTTGCCGACTTTTTCCCTGCATCGGTAGTCAGCACGTTTCAAACTCGCATCGACTCGCTGGTTCAGCACAGGGCACCCCTGGCAGTAGAGGATGAAGTTGTCATTAATGGACAATGCCAGACATTTCAGTCTACGCTGGTGCCTGTGCTGGATGGTGACGGAAACCCGACAGCCTTCTGGTCCCTAGCGATTGATATCACCACGCGCAAACAAGCTGAACGTGCCCTCCAGCGACTCAATGACGAACTGGATCAACTGGTCCAGCAACGTACCCAGGAACTCAGTCAGAGCGAGGAGCGTCTCCGTTTGGCGTTAACAGCGGCAAACCAGGGTCTTTACGATCTGAATTTGCAAACCGGGGAAGCCATTGTCAGCCCGGAATACGCCATGATGCTGGGGTATGCTAATCCGGCTGTCTTCCAGGAAACCAATGCTCAATGGCTCAATCGCCTCCATCCCGATGATCTGGAAGCAGTCGTCACAATCTATCGTGCCTACGTCGCCGGACAGATTCCCAAATACCAGGTAGAGTTTCGTCAACGCACCCAGGATGGACAGTGGAAATGGATTCTCTCCTTGGGAAAAATTGTCGCCTGGGATGAGGCAGGGCGACCTCTGCGGATGTTGGGAACCCATACCGACATTAGCGATCGCAAACAGGCTGAACAAGCTCTGCAAGAATCTCGCAATATGTTGCAACTAGTTTTGGACACCATCCCTCAACGAGTTTTCTGGAAAGATCGCCACTCCAGGTTTTTAGGTTGCAATTCTGCCTTTGCCAGTGACTTTGAACTAACGGTTGAACAGATTGTGGGTAAAACCGACCTGGAATTGCCCTGGGCAGAATGGGCAGAATTCTACCGGGCAGACGATGCAAACGTCATGCATACCCAGATCTCCAAACTGAATTATGAAGAACCAACCAGCAGTTTAACTGGGCAGCAAAGATGGATCCGAACCAGCAAAATCCCCTTAACTAACAGTCTGGGTGAGGTGATTGGCGTACTGGGTTGCTACGACGACATTAGCAATCTGAAGCGGGCAGAAACTGACTTACAACAACTCAACGCAGAACTGGAACAGCGGGTCGAAGATCGCACCATTGATCTTCAGCAAGCAATGGAAGCCGCAGAAATTGCCAACCAGGCAAAAAGCGTTTTCCTGGCAAACATGAGCCACGAACTGCGAACCCCCCTGAATGTCATCCTCGGCTTTACCCAACTACTCTGTCGTGACCCTGCGCTCAGTTTAGAACAGCAAGACTACATTCACATCATGCATCGTAATGGAGATCACCTACTGCATCTAATTAATGACATCCTGGATCTGTCTAAAATCGAAGCCGGACGCATTATCCTGCAAAATAACAGCACAAACTTGCATGAACTATTGCACGACCTACAGCAAATGTTTCAGGAACGGGCAACCGACAAAAAGATTCAGTTCAGGCTAGAACTAGCTCCAGAGACCCCTCCCTATATCCTGACCGATTCCAACAAGCTGCGTCAGGTTCTGATTAACCTGCTGCACAATGCAATTAAATTTACCCCCGAAGGAATGGTGACCCTGAGTGTGGAAACCGGGAACCGAAAACTGAAAACCAGGGACGGGGAACCCGGTAGTGACCGCAACCAGGAAGCTCTAACAACCAGCAACCGTTCAGGTGAGCGCCAGCTACGAACAAGGGCTAACCAGATGCCCAACACCCTGCTTTTTGCCGTCAAAGACACTGGAGTGGGTATCGCTCCCGACGAACTGAACACTATTTTTGATGCTTTTACCCAGGCTGAGGCTGGGAAGCTTTCGCTGGAAGGAACGGGTCTAGGATTGACAATTAGCCGCAAGATTGTAGAGTTGCTGGGGGGAAAACTAACCGTTTGTAGCGCCCTGGGGCAGGGTAGTACATTCAGTTTTTCTATCCCGCTCTGCCCTGTTAGCGCAGCCGATGTGCCCGTCACTGCCCGTCCAGGCGCGGTGATTGGACTGGCTCCGGGTCAACCCGCCTACCGCATTCTGGTAGTAGACGACCAGCCCGATAATCGGAAACTGCTGGTCAAACTGCTGACTCAGGTAGGGTTCGAGGTGCAAGAAGCTGGCAATGGACTAGAGGCGATCGCCCATTGGCAGCAATGGCACCCCCACCTGATCTGGATGGATATGCTAATGCCAGGGATGGATGGCTGCGAAACAACTAAGCGGATCCGAGTAGAGGAGAGTGGGAGCGTGGGTGGGAACCTGGCATCCCATTCCCCCATCCCCGCAACCGCCCCATCTCCCACCAAAATCATCGCCCTCACTGCCCAGGCATCCAGCGATGAGCGCATCCGTGCCCTGAATGCAGGCTGCGATGATTTTGTCAGCAAACCGATTCAGATGGACATCGTTTTAACTAAAATGGCAGACCATTTAGGACTCTTTTATCTGTACGAAGGAGTGACCACAGTCCAGAATACCGAGTTTACCTCACCCAGTTCTGACATCCTTGCTCCCTTAGCCCTCCAGGTCATGCCCCCCGAATGGATTGGGGCACTTCGTCAAGCCGCCCTCAATTGTGATGAGGAAGAAACATCCCGGCTGATCCAACAACTCGCAGCCCAGCACGCAACCCTGGCATCTCAATTAAACCGTGTGCTGCGAGACTATCAGTTTGAGGTGATTGTGCGGCTGACCCAACCGCAACATCCTCTGCCGAATGAATAAGTCCCTGCTCAGTAAAGGGTTGAAGAAGTAAAGACTTTATAAGTAAAGACTGAATGAACCCGGAAAGGTGGGAAAAATAAGGCAAAAATTAAAAACCTGATAAACGCCTTTTATGCGATCGCCCAGATCACCATGACAAACACCGAAACCAGGATTCAGGCAGAGAAGTTAAAAGCAAATAGTGCTAAAGCAAATCGCATTAGAGCGAACATTCTAGTAGTGGATGATCATCCGGACAATCTTCGGACGCTTTCCTTGATTTTACAGGGCGAGAACTACAAGGTGAGAAAGGCAACCAGTGGTGCGATGGCGTTGGAAACGGTTGCCGCCCAATTACCCGAATTAATTCTGCTGGATATTCGGATGCCAGGGATGGATGGGTTTGAGGTTTGCGCTGCGCTCAAGCGATCGCCCCCCACTGCCAAAGTCCCCATCCTGTTCATCAGTGCTTCCAGCGATGTGGAAGATAAGGTCAAAGCTTTTGAAGTCGGGGGAGCCGACTACATCACCAAACCTTTTAGAGCGCAAGAAGTGCTGGCGCGTGTGCGGCATCAACTGACCATCCAGCAGCAGCAGCAAGAGCTGATGGCTCTCTACCAGCAGATGCAGCACCTCAATGCCCACCTGGAACAACAGGTGCAGGAACGCACCCAGGAACTGCAAAAGGCGTTGGCGAAACTGCAACGCATGAATCAGCTTAAGGATGACTTTCTCAGCACCATTTCCCACGAGCTACGTACTCCCCTCGCCAATATCCGCGTCGTACTGCAACTATTGATGCTTGCCAGTCGTCAGGGACAGGGTTTCTTTCAAAAATTATCGGATGCAGAGGCACCAGAGGCACCTAACCAGAAAATCGCTCAGTATCTCAACATCTTACAAGACGAGTGCGATCGCGAACTTCATCTGGTTCAAGATTTACTTGATTTACAACACCTGGCTGGAGAAGTTCAACCCTTAGACCTGACAATTACTGATCTCCATCATTGGATCCCCCATATCGTAGAGCCATTTGAACTTCGTGCCCGGGAACAACAGCAAACTATGACAATTCAACTTGCTCCCGAACTTCCCGCATTGGAAACCGACTCCTCCAGCCTCAGCCGCATTCTGACCGAACTGCTCAACAATGCCTGTAAATACACCCCCCCAGCGGGAAGCATTACGGTAGAAGTCAACATTGAACAGGAAGATGGAGAAGGCGAACGCTGGAGAGATAGAGAAGTAAACCGGGAACCCAAAATCGAAACCCCAAAATCGAAAATTGTCATCCGCGTCAGTAATTCTGGTGTAGAAATTCCGGCTGAAGAACTCCCGCATGTGTTTGACAAGTTCTACCGCATTCCCAGCCACGATCCCTGGAAGCACAGCGGTACAGGCTTAGGCTTGGCGTTGGTGAAAAAGCTGGCAGAGCATTTGCAGGGTTCCATTGAGGTGTCCAGTGGAACCAATCACACTTGCTTTACCCTCAAATTACCCATCATGGCGAACCTTTAGGATGATGAACTTAACCTTCCCGCACGTCCTCTTAAAGCCTGAACCACCCAGATGCCTGCCGTTTAGAACCAAGTGGGAATTATAAAATTTATACCGTTAGAGCTACATTGCCACGAGCTTGTCACATTTTCTCCTTAGGCTTTTGGGAGGTTTCTGTACAAGGTTCCCATCGATGGCACAGGCTGAATTGCCCATCCCTCAAAAGGTTTCCCAATGGTTTCACAGCACCTCGGTCAACCGAAGACTGAAGCACCTTGCTTTTCCGCAAATTAAGGAATTACTAAAACCCAAGTGGCACTATCTCTACTATCTGCTGGCTGCCTTTGATTTGCTCGCAATCTCAGCCAGTTTGTATCTCAATCATCAAATTACAACCATTTATGCCCAATCAGTCAAACTAAATCGGGATTGGGCAATCCGATTGCAGCATTATTCTGAGCTAGACCAACGGGCAGCAGCAGTGAATGCACCTGGCAATGATATTTTTGACTCGCACAACGTGGTGCTAGAGTCAGAACGATTGAATACAGCGTTGCACCACTTTAATCAAAAAGTGGCTGCCACCCGATGGGAATTGCGCATCCATGTAGATAAGGTTCAGGCAAGCTCGTTACTAAAGCATCTGGATACTTTAGAGCAAACCATGACCACGATGGTGGACGAAGCCAACCTGATCTTTTCCGATTTCCGGCAGAATCAGCCCGAAAGAGCAGGCAGACGCATGGCAACGATGGATCGCAAATACTCCGAAGTTAACCAGGTATTGAACCGCCTGCGTCAGGATGTGGGTACGATTCAGCAGCAGGTGTTTACCCAACAGGAACAGGAAACTGAGGCGCTGAAACAGTATGAGGTTGCGATCGCTCTAATGATTCTCATCATGATCGTCAGCGTTACCGTTTATGGTCATAAGCTGGCTCAACAGATGCAGGCAACCTTGCGGGAACGGGAGCAATCGTTTCAAAAGTTGCAACAAGCAGAAACCTTTTTGAGGGACCAGACTGCCCAGCTTGAACGCTCATATAAGGAGCTACAAGCCATGCAAGCCCGGTTGGTGGAATCAGAAAAAATGTCTGCTCTGGGGGTGATGGTGGCTGGGGTTGCCCATGAGATTAATAACCCGGTGAATTTTATTCATGGCAATCTCAAACATGCCCAGGAATATTCCCAGGATTTATTGGATCTGGTGCATCTTTATCAAAAACAAGATGCTAAGTTGATAGCTCAAATTCAGGAGAAAACTGAGGCGATCGACCTTGAATTCATTGAAAAAGACTTACCTAACCTATTCCGTTCAATGCACGTTGGCACCAATCGTATCCGCGAAATTATTAAATCTCTACGCAACTTCTCGCGCCTGGATGAAGCAGAGTTTAAAGCGGCCAATCTTCACGAAGGCATTGATAGTACATTAATGGTTTTACAAAGTCGCCTCAAAGAAAGAACCAATTTTATTGGTATTAAAGTCATTAAAAACTATGGTACTCTCCCCTTCGTAGATTGCTACCCTGGTCAACTGAATCAGGTATTTATGAATATTTTGAGTAATGCGATCGATGCGATCGAAGAAGGCTTAGAACAAAGCGAAGACCATACTGGAGAACATGTAAACCTTACAGCTCAAAACTCTCAAATTGAAACTCTTAACACAAACCTCTCAACTCAAAACTCTCCCACTATCACCATTCACACAGCGGTCTTACCTCAAAATTCCATTGCCATTCGAATTGCTGATAATGGTTCCGGCATTCCAGAAAGTTATCGTTCCAGGATTTTTGATCCCTTTTTCACAACCAAAACGGTTGGTAAAGGAACCGGGTTAGGGCTATCAATTAGCTACAAAATCATTGTAGAAAAACATGGTGGACGGCTCCAGTGCTATTCAGAGGTAGGGCAGGGCACCGAATTTGTGATTGAAATTCCCATCTTACAACCGGAACTAGCTCCCTCCTGTCGTCTTCCTAAACCTGCAAGCGCAAAACTTTGCACACCCACCTGATACCTGCTACAGCTAGCATTCCATCGCAAAAATCAGGGCATGATAAACACAGAACGATATGCGAAAATCCGGGGCACTTATGAGAATCCTATTGGTGGATGACGATGAACCTCTGACTCAAACCCTGGTGAGTCATTTGGCATCGCAACACTATGCGGTTGATGTGGCAATGGATGGTGAAGACGGGTGGGACTACACTCAGTCTGCAACGTATGACCTGATTGTGCTGGATATCAACCTGCCTAAACTGGATGGCATTCGCCTCTGCCAAAAATTGCGGCAAACCAATTACACCTCACCCATCCTACTGCTAACCGCTCAGGGAGGTAGCTCAGACAAAGTCATGGGACTCGATGCTGGGGCAGATGATTATCTGGTCAAGCCCTGCACTATTGAAGAACTGTCTGCCCGCATTCGGGCATTGCTGCGTCGCCAGCATTCCTCCGCTCCCCCTGTTCTGACATGGGGTGATCTGACTTTAGATCCAGGCACCTGTGAAGTCAGGTATCAAGAGCAGTTGTTGGTGCTGTCGCCCAAAGAGCATGGTTTGTTAGAGCTATTTCTACGTAATCCCCAACGGGTATTCAGCAGCAGCAGCATCTTGGAAAACCTTTGGGGGTTTGATTCTCCAGGGGAAGAAACGGTTAGAACCCACATTAAACGATTGCGCCGCAAGCTCAAATCGGCAGGAGTGGAGGATGTAATCGACACCGTTTACGGGATGGGATATCGTCTTAAACCGCCAACAGAAAGAGTAACCCTAAACCCAAACAAATTATCAACGGCTGACCAGGCAAGGGCTGCCGCGATCGCCCTTTGGGAACAGTTCAAGCCTTCCATCCTGGAGCGCATGACCAGCCTGGAGGAGGCAATGGCTGCCCTGAAAACAAACCATCTGACTGAGGAACTGCGTCAGGCTGCCACGGCGGCGGCTCACAAACTGGCAGGTTCTCTGGGGATGTTTGGCTTCCCAGCAGGCTCACAACTGGGGCAAGACATTGAGCACTGGTTTCAGTCAACCACTGGGAATGAGAAAATTGAACAACTACAAGCCCTAGTGGTGGAGTTACAGCAAACCCTTGAGCAACCACCCCAGCCCTCCAATAAAGATTTACTGATGGTGTTAAATCAGGAGAGCGAAGATGGAGGGGGGAAAGCCGCTCAACCACCGCCCCCCCAATTACCGCCATCAAGCCTGACTATAGAACCAACGTCACCAGCCTCCCCCATAAAAGTGCTGGCAGTGGATGATGATCCCCTGGTTCTGGCAACTCTACAGCAATTTTTGCCCTGTTGGGGCATTCAGATCGCCACACTCAGCGATCCGTTACAACTGTGGCAGGCTCTGGCAGGTGAAATGCCTGACCTGCTGATCCTGGATGTGGACATACCTCAGATCAACGGCATTGAACTGTGTCGAGCAATTCGCAGCCAGAGTGCCTGGAACGGATTACCAATCCTGTTTCTGACAGCCCATCGAGAGAGGGAAGTCGTCCTGCAAATTTATAGTGCTGGAGCAGATGACTACGTTATCAAGCCCTTCATCGAGTCGGAGATTGTCACTCGCATCTTCAATCGCCTGGAACGGAATCGGCTACTACGGCTCTGGCAGGCACCAACCTTGTAAACAATGCCGCCTTTGAGCGGGAGCCGTGCAGAGGGGTTTACTGCCATTACAAAGAGCAGCAGCAAATGGACATGCGTTACTTTGCCCATCCGGCTTCAGTACTTATACGGTACTTGTTGGCAATAAATTTTTATCTCACCCATACTTACCTATCTCAGTCTGGAGTATGATGGCAAAAATCGATAATTGTGCTCCGCTTCTCTGCTGTGGGAATACTAACCTATGACAGAGGCTGAAGGCAATCTCCCCAAAAGAAGTTAAACCCAACATATTCCGGGAATCTTGCCCGTGAAGCAGGCGACATGTTCACTCTACGGTTTTGACTTTCGGAAAACCTTTTACGGAAATTTCCTAAACGCTCTGTCGCTATGATTGGCTCTATGAACTAAATCGTATGAATGTGAAACAAATTCTGGTGATAGACGATGAGGCAGATATCCGTGAAATTGCCAAAATGAGTCTGCAAATCACCAAACAGTGGCAGGTACTCACAGCCGCTTCTGGGGAGGAAGGGTTGGCGATCGCGGCTAAAAAGCAGCCCGATGCCATTCTCTTAGATGTTGTTATGCCTGAAGTGGATGGGCTGGTAACCCTCAAAACGCTCAAAGATAATCCGGCAACCCAACCAATTCCAGTCATTATGTTAACGGCGACCGGAAATATTGTCAGTGAACGCCAGTATGCTGAACTGGGCGCTCAAGCGGTTCTGACTAAACCTTTTGATCCAGGGGTATTGGGCAATCAAATTGCCGCAGCCCTTAACTGGAAAGCTGATGTGTGAGTGGCTACTGACTCACAGGAAGTTCAATGATAAATTCTGAACCTTTCCCTGGGCTTGAAAAACAGTGCAGCTTACCACCATGCTTTTCAGTAGTAATCTGGTAGCTAATCGATAGCCCCAGTCCAGTTCCTTTGCCGACCGGTTTCGTGGTGAAAAAGGGATCAAACAGCCGTTTTTGAAGATGAGCAGGAATGCCCAATCCGTTATCGGCGATCGCAATTTGCACCCAATGAGAATCCAGCACTGAAGTGCAAATCCTAATCTGATTGGGGGCTGCCTGAATCTCTTCAAAGGTCCGTTGGGTATTCGACTCTTCCAGGGCATCAATGGCATTGCTGAGAATATTCATAAACACCTGGTTGAGTTGACCTGCATAGCACTCGACTTTAGGCAAATGTTCATAGTTCTTAATCACCTGAATTTCAGGACGTTTGGCACAGGCTTTTAAGCGATTTCCCAAAATCACCAGGGTGCTGTCAATGCCTTCATGGATGTCTACATCTTTCAGATCGGCTTCATCCAGCCGGGAAAAGTTGCGCAGTGAAAGCACAATTTGGCGAATCCGATCAGTGCCCAGCCTCATGGACTGAAGGATCTTGAACAAATCCTCAGCCAGGAAAGTTAAATCAATTGCCCCAATTTCATCCTGAATGACCTGGGGTGGATCGGGATAGGTTTGCTGGTAAAGGCTTAACAGGCTTAGTAAGTCATGAGCATATTGATGAACGTGATTCAGGTTCCCATGCACAAAGTTGATTGGGTTATTGATTTCATGGGCAATCCCGGCTACCATCTGCCCCAAACTAGACATTTTTTCAGCTTGAATAATTTGGGTTTGAGTCCGCTGCAATTCATCCAAAGCGTCTTCTAAATCCTTTGCCTGTTGGCGAATCTGGATTTCTGCCAGTTGGCGATTGCGTGCTTCGATCGCAAGAGAAACCAGATCGCCAATCGCCCGCGCAAAACTCTCATCCTCTGGCATCCATTGCCGCTTCTCTCCAACCTGCTCAATACACAGAACCCCAACCGTTTCTGCCATTAACCGAATGGGAACGTCCAGCATTGAGCAGATGTTGAGGGGCTGGAGATAGACTTGAGAGAACTCGCAGGTTCTTGGATCAATGTGAGCATCATGGGCAGCAATTAGATCCTCGCCATCTAATGATTGAAAATAGGCTGGAAAATCTGTCATCGCAAGGGACATTCCCTGCTGATAGTAGCCTGAATTTTGCTCAAATAGGCTGGCACAGGAAAGTCTCAGCCTGTCTTCGTCGTATAACCAGATGCTGACTCGATCGGCTTTGATCGTTCTTGCCGTGGCAGCGATCGCTGCCTGCACAGCCGCGAGTAGATCTCCCTGCCGAATTGCATAGTGCTTGGAAAGCTCGATTAAAACATGGTTATGGCTCCGCAACTGCTCAGCCCGCTCCCGTAAAGTCGCCTGTACTTGTTTGAGGTCAGCTTCAACTAGTTGAAGCTGCATCATTTGTTGTTGCAAATTTTCATTGGCAGCGACCAGAGCGGCTGTGCGCCTACTCACCTGAGCTTCTAATGTCACCAGCAGCGCGATTCCTAAAACACTAAACGCAAAAATACTGACCAGAATGGCAAGCACAGACGAATCAATCGAAGCCAATGAGAAAGGGGTTTCTGAGGCAAGTGGATAGAAACGGACAGTGGTCATCCCTGTGTAGTGCATGGCAGAAATGGCAACTCCCATCAGGGTTGCACTGCCAATTTTTTGCCAGCTTTGCCTAAATCCAGGTTGCAACTCCTGGATCTGTAGAGTCAACCAGAGGGCAACGGCGGAGATGGCGATCGCAATTCCCACGGATAAAGCGACGAGCCAGCCGTTGTAATTAGCCAGGGCAGGCAACTGCATCGATACCATACCCAGGTAATGCATCGTGGCAATCCCACACCCCATTAACAGGCTTCCACCCAGCCAGTGGAGGATTCCCAATTGCCTTCGGCTTACCAGAAACAGGGCAATGCCCGATGTCAGAATTGCCACAACCAGAGATAGAAGGACGATCGTGCCATCATAGGTCACCGATATGGGCAAGCAAAATGCCAGCATCCCGACAAAATGCATTGACCAGATGCCAATTCCCATTGATACAGCACCACCGAGCAGCCAGCCTATCTGCTTCCATCTGTGGCTTGTGGCGATTTGGTGAGACATGGTTAGCGCTGTGTAAGCTGCCAGAACCGCGATCGCGATCGAGACTACAACAAGTACTGGGTTGTAAGTACTACTTAAGTGATCCACTGGTAGATTCAAATCCTAAATCTTTATGAGAGCCATGCCTTCATCGTTCCTATTCAACGAGGTGAAGACAGGATTTTAATGAGCAACGGACATTTCCCTGCTCTAAAGGTAAGAAAAAATTGTGGCAAGCTTGTGACGCTCACCATTCCACGAGTTTGTCACATTCTTTTTTTATCTTTAAGTGGAAATCTATTTTTGCGGTCTGAGGTTGTAATGGGAGGTGGGCATCGAGTTCGCCCTGCATGAACGCCTTGGTGCCACCACTTTTGAATGAGGAGATCGGTAGGATTATCTGTAAAACGGGTTTTGAATCTACTCAATCCTCTCTAACCGTGGGGTTGAGCGAAGTCGAAACCTACCAGTTGGATCAGCAAATTAACTCAGGAATAAAATTAAATAAAATCCAGTTTTCTAGGATGGGTTAGGCGACAGCCGTAACGTATCAATCCCAGGCTATCATGATCGCATTTTCAATGGGTATGAGTTCAGTATCCGCTTAAAATGCCCCCAGCAGAGTTGTTAAGCCCAGTGCCCCCAGAACCGTGTTGCTCCAAGCAGATTACCTTAGCCCAGTGCCCCCCCAATCGGAATTGGGCAGAGATGACACCCCCTTAGTCGTAAATGAAAGCCTGGTAACCCTATTCAAGTATTGGAACGAAGGGATTCAAATGGGAATTCGCTATAACAACGAACTCTATGGGCACTTTCAATCCTTTTCCCCCGATGAGCGACTAAAAGCCTATGAAGTTGCCTATGGGCAGGCTGAACAAGGCACCATGGTTTGCATTACGGTTTCCAAAACCCACTACTCGATCTGGCTCAGCTTGCGATCATTCAGCCGTGATGCAGACAGCCAATGACCGTCTATAGAATGAATGCAAGCAGGTTTAGAACGGTTCACCCCTATCTCTAGATTCAACTAACAAGCCATTTATCAGGTTCAAGATGAGACTTTCCCCAACCATCTGCTACTACATGGGATCAATCCAACCTGTGCCTTTTCATGGTTCATCTGAAAATAGATCAACGCAGTTTCTGTCAGGGTTTATATGCTAATCATGTCTGAGGAACCTAATCAATCGAGCGATGGACAGCCCTACGATACTGAAAACTGCCTCACTAATCTGCTGGAAAACACGACACTATTTATTTGTCATGAATTGCGAACACCACTGACTTCAATTCAGGGAGCGTTGGGGCTTCTGCACACGGGTCAGTTGGGCTGTTTGTCAGATGAGGGACAGCACATACTAGAGATCGCCATCAAAAACGCAAACCGTCTAACTCGGTTAGCCAATGCGATTGAAAACAAACCTGTTTTATCGATGACGGTTCTCTCAGAAGAGGTTATTCAGCAGTTACAGCTAGAGAATGCGTTACATGAGGCACTCAATCGGCAGGAATTTTATCTGATGTATCAACCGATTGTTTCTACAGAAAATTATCAAATTATTGGATTTGAAGCATTAGCCCGCTGGAACCATCCCACGCAAGGGTTAATCCCTCCGACGATCTTTATTCCACTAGCCGAGAAGATTGGATGTATTCATCCACTAAGCATGAAGATTCTAGAGCAAGCTTGCCATCAACTCTGCACCTGGCAGCAACAGTTTCCTGCAACTCCGCCCCTCACCATCAGCCTCAATCTCTCAGCTTTACAACTGTTGCAACCCAGTTTAATTCAGGAGATCCAGCAAATTCTTGAAAAAACCGGGATTACCCCAAATAGTTTGAAGCTAGAAATTACTGAAAGCGCCTTGATCGAAAACCAGCAAACTGCTATTACGGTACTTTCACAACTTAGAGGCATGGGAATTCAGCTTTATGTCGATGACTTCGGTACAGGTTATTCCTCATTGGGACGGCTCCAGGAATTGCCAATTGATGTTTTGAAAATCGATCGCTCCTTTATCCAGAGTAAACAATGGGATATTAGTGAAACGATTGTTCGATTAGCCGCCAAACTGGGGTTAGATGTGATTGCAGAAGGGGTTGAAACCACGGAAGAGCTAGCAGCGTTGCAGGCAGTGGGGTGCAACAAAATGCAGGGTTACCTTTTCTCCAAACCACTGGATAGTCAGGCAGCCAGTGGTTTGATAGAGTCTTTCTACTCCGATAATTCCTACTCTGTATAAAAGTTATGATGATGCAGCAATTTTCCGAAACCCATACGAGTGCATGTCACCTTTGTACCCTCACCCTAAATCCCTCTCCCCAAGGAGAGGGACTTTGAATCCTGCCCCCTTCTCCCTGGGGAGAAGGGTTGGGGATGAGGGTAAATCAGGAACTTGCAAAAGTGACATGCTCCCAACCCATGCTCCACTGGCAAATATTCTGGCGAACTGGATCAGCAACTTTCAATTTGATCAACTTCTCATGCTCACTCAACCCGATCTCAAATGAATCCTGATTCAGCAAACACCTCTAAAGGCAACATTCTTGTAGTTGATGACTTACCCGATAATCTACGTGTATTGTCAACAACCTTAGTGGAATGTGGTTATAAAGTTCGCTGTGTTAGAAATGGTGAGATGGCGTTGGTCAGCATCAGCCATTGTCCACCAAATCTGATTCTGCTTGATATCCGCATGCCAACAATGGATGGGTATGAAGTTTGTCGGCAATTAAAAGCCAATCCTGCTACAAAAAACATTCCAATTATTTTTCTGAGTGCAGCCGATGATGTGGCGGGCAAAGTAACAGCCTTTGAAATGGGAGGCGTTGACTACATTACCAAACCGTTTCAAACCAAAGAAGTTCTGGCTCGAATTACCAATCAACTGACAATTCAAAGGCTCCAAAATCAACTGACTGAGCAGAACCAACGCTTACAGCAGGAGATTGATGAACATAAACAAACAGAGTTAGCCCTGCAAGATGCTAAAGATGCTGCGGAAGCTGCGAACTATGCAAAAAGCAAGTTTATAGCGAGAATGAGCCACGAGCTACGCACTCCATTGAATGCTATTCTCGGCTTTGCTGCACTGATGAAGGGCGATTCATCCCTGACTCAGGAGTATCAGGACTATGTAGACAGAATTAGTCAAAGTGGAGAATACCTGCTCAAATCAATCAATTATATTCTGATGATGGCAAGTGCCGAAGTCAACCAACTTTCGCGGAACGAACACAAATTTGATTTGTATCAGCTAGTCAACGCGATCTCCTCAACCTGGCACCCCAAAGCCCAAGCAAAAGGTTTACAGTTCCTGATTGAATATGCTCCAGGTGTTCCTCGCCATGTTTACGCCGATGAAACCAAACTACGCCAGGTCTTAATGAACCTGCTAGAAAACGCCCTTCAGTTTACCCAGCAAGGTAGGGTGGTCCTGCGAGTGAAAGTAGAGGGTAGAGAAGTGGAGGCGTGGAGGCGTGGAAAAGACAATCACAACGCCTCTATCCATCCTCCACCTCCCCTACCGTTCCATCCCTCCATTCCCCTCATCTTCGAGATTGAGGACACTGGATCTGGCATCGCTTCTGATGAAATGAATGAGGTATTTCAGGTCTTTTCACAAACAGAGACAGGACAAAAATCCGGACGTGGCATAGGTTTAGGGCTGTTTATCAGTCGTCAGTTTGTGCAGGTGATGGGGGGAGACATTACGATCACAAGTGCCCCTGTCCAGGGAACGATGGTTCGGTTTTATATTCTCGTCCACCCAGCGCAGTCAGATTTGGAGCAAATTCCATCGTCTGTTCAAGCGGGCGATCGCAGCCCCTCTGATCCCATTCCCACAGTTGCCAGCCAACCTCCCATGACGGAAGCCTTGATGCTAGAAGCCATGCGTGTGGAAATGCCTATTACCTGGTTGATCCAACTTCAGCAGGCAGCAATCAAAGGGTTTGATCACCAAATCCTCCAATTGATCGAGGAGCTTCCGGCAACCCATGCCCCCCTTGCCAGGATGCTAACGGATTGGAACCAGAATTTTCAATTTGAGCGGATTGTGACCGTTACCCAAAAAGTTTTGGAACGCACCTCCTGATTCAAATTCATGGATACCCTACTCTCCAATGCGATTGATCGTCATCCTCCCACAATCACAACGAAGGCGCTTGTGCCAGAGGCGATCGCATTGTTGCACCAAACAGCAGCGCCCTGCGTTCTGGTCGTCGAAGCAGATTCTGCTAAATTGGTTGGTTTATTCAGTGAACGTGATGTGGTGCGGTTGATTGGGTCGGGCACAGATTTCACCACTCAGCCTGTTTCAACCGTAATCAGCCCTCAAGATTTAGCCTTGAAGACTTCAGATCTCCAGGCGATAGAACCTGTATTACTCCTGTTTCAGCGCGCCCAACTCCGCGCCGTGCCGATTGTCGATGACCAGGGACAATTGGTTGGTCTGATCACCTCAAATGGCTTATTGCAGGCAATCGGTTTTGGGAAGGCTCTTAAACAGCAGGGCAATCAGGAAGAAGTTCGTCCATGGGAGACCTCCGGAGATAACCATCAGCAGATAGAACGATCCCTGCAAAAGCAACTTAACCGTGTCCTTATCCTTCAGAAAATTACAGATGCCATCCGTGCCCAATGCGATCCTCAATGCATTTTTGAGACGGCAGTTACCCAGATAGGGCAAGTCTTTGGCGTATGCCATTGTCATCTCTTAATCTATACCCCTGCACCAACTTCTCAACTGACGATCGCCGCTGAATATTCTGTCTCAGGGTCTACCACTCCCATCGCTCAAATTCTCCTGACCAAAAATCCTTTCGTACTCCAGATACTTGTTCAAGAGCAGGCAATGGCTACCTCCAATGTCTACGCTAATCCGCTATTACAGTCGATGGAGTCCCAGTGTCAACAAACCGGGCTAAAGTCAATCCTGGCAATTCGCACCTCCTATCAAGATCAACCCAACGGTATTCTGGTTTTGTACCAGTGCGATCGCTTCCGCCAGTGGAGAACTAGCGAAGTTCAAGTCCTGGAAGCGATCGCATCTCAGGTTGGCATTGCTCTGGCTCAAATTGGGTTATTGGAACAGGAGAAACGGCAACGGGAAGCGCTCGATCAGCAAAACGTTCTCCTGCAACAGGAAATTCGTGAACGGCAAGTTGCACTGCGTAGTCTGCAAAAAGCAGAGGAACGATTGGAACTTTTCTTTACTCAATCCTTAGATGGGTTTTTCTTCATGATGTTGGATCAACCCGTGCATTGGAACAGCATGATGAATGATGCTGATCGGGAAAAGATCCTGGATTATGTTTTTGCTCACCAGCGAATTACCAAAGTGAACGATGCCATCCTGATACAGTATGGTGCCAGCCGAGAGCAATTTCTCAATCTCACGCCCAGTGATTTGTTTGCCCATGATTTGGACTATGGTCGTCAGATCTGGCAACAGTTTTTTAATGCGGGTAAGTTGCATATTGAAACACAAGAACAGAAATTTGATGGCACACGGATATGGATTGAAGGAGACTATATCTGCCTTTATGATGCCGAGGGCAGAATTACCGGACATTTTGGAGTTCAGCGGGATATCACCTCGCGCAGACATGCTGAAGAAGAATTACGCAGGAATGAGGAGCGCTGGCAATTAGTGATTCAAGCCAGTAATGATGGCATTTTCGATGTAGATTTGACCACCGGAAATGGCTTTTATTCCAGGCGGTTTAAGGAAATGTTGGGCTACTCAGACCAGGAGTTTGCCAATACCAGAGACCAATGGGCAGATCTTTTGCATCCCGACGATCGCGACCGGGTGATTGCGACCAAAGCCTCCTACCTCCGGCGAGAAATCCCTCATCTGATACAGGAGTACAGACTGCGCTGTCAGGATGGCACCTATAAGTGGATCCTTGATCGGGCTTTAGCCGTTTGGGACGAAGCTGGAAACCCTATCAGGGTGTTGGGTACCAGTACCGATATTAGCGATCGCAAACAAGCCGAAGAAGCGTTGAAACGGCAACAGGAGTTTCTTCGTAATGTAATTGACATTCCACCCAATCTCATTTTTGCCAAAGACTGGAACGGTAGATTTGTTCTGGCAAATCAAGCCACTGCGGGAATTTATGGCACCACAGTTGACAATCTAATTGGCAAAACAGATGCCGACTTCAATCCCAATTTGGTTGAAATCGAACGTTTTCTTCAGGACGATCGAGAAGTCATTAGCACTGGAAAACCCAAGTTGCTCGATGAAATCGTGACTTCTGCCACAGGTGAGGTTCGTTACTTTCAAACCATTAAAAAACCAATTGAGGCGACTGATGGTCAGTCGGTCTTTGCACTGGGGATTGCGACTGATATTAGCGATCGCAAACAATCAGAAGCAGCCCTGGCAAAACGAGAACGGTATTTAGCTGCATTAGTAGAAATTCAACGCCTACTGCTTGCTTCCAAACCTGATCAAACCAACGATCAGGAAATTCTCCAGCAATTAGGTTTAGCCTCTGACGCATCCAGAGTTTACCGGTTTGAAAATCATTGGGATGCAGCAGGTAACCGGCTTATGAGCCAGCGAGCAGAATGGTGTGCCGAAGCGATCGCTCCCCAAATTGACAATCCCCTGTTACAAAACCTCTCCTATCAAGATTTCTTTCCCCGCTGGACAAAAACGTTATCACGGGGAGACATCATCAACGGTATCATCGCAGATTTTCCAGCTTCAGAACGTCTTGTCCTGGAACCGCAGAGCATTCTTGCCATTCTGATTCTGCCCATTCTGGTGGGAGGGCAATTTTTTGGATTTATCGGTTTTGATAATTGCATAACTGCCCATGAATGGGACAGTCTGGAAATCAGTCTTCTGGGTGCCGCCGCTTCTGCCCTGTCCCTACACGAAGAGCGCAAACAGGCGGAGGCAGCCCTGGCAAAACTCCTGGTTCAAACTCAAAAGCAGTCTGTTGCTTTAGAAAAAGCCAGAGATGCTGCGGAAGCTGCCAATCGTGCTAAAAGCGAGTTTTTAGCCAACATGAGCCATGAGCTACGCACCCCACTCAATGCTATCTTAGGCTTCACCCAGATAATGGGACATGACACCCTGCTTAACCCGGAAAACCACGGATATGTCAATATCATTAACCGCAGTGGGCAACACTTACTGGCGCTGATCAACGACGTATTAGAAATGTCCAAGATTGAGGCAGGCAGACTTAAGCTCCATGCAACGGACTTTGACCTCTACTACCTGCTGGATACGCTCTACGAAATGCTGTATCTCAAAGCCAGTGCGAAGCATCTACAGCTTACGTTTGAGCGAACCTCCAACCTACCTCAATATATTACTACCGATGAAGGAAAACTGAGACAAGTCTTGCTTAATCTGCTGGGTAACGGAATCAAGTTTACCCAACAGGGCAGTGTAACACTGCGTGTCAAGGCACAACGCAGTCAGGCAGAAGTGGTGCGGAATAGCCATACGAATTGGAACGAAGTTTCGATTCATCCCACTTCCAATATGCCCCCCTCCCCGCCGATCACTCTCTGCTTTGAGGTGGAAGACACGGGCACGGGCATTGCACCGCAGGATCTACAACGGCTATTTAGCCCCTTTGTGCAAACCCCCTCAGGGCAGCAATCTTCTGAGGGCACCGGGTTAGGATTAACCATTAGCCAAAAATTTGTTCAGTTAATGGGGGGGGAAATCACCGTTGCAAGTGTAGTTGGTCAGGGTAGCATCTTTCGGTTCGATGTTCAGGCTGTCCCTGCTCCAGGGGCACTACCCCCCATTCCCTACCCAACTCAACGGGTCGTCAGTTTGGTGCCCAACCAGCCCCCCTCCCGTGTGCTGATTGTAGAAGACCATAGGGAAAACCAGCTAGTTTTAGTGAATCTATTGCAACTTGTCGGCTTTGATGTTCAGGTTGCCAGCAATGGGCGGGAGGGTGTTACTTTGTGGGAAAGCTGGCAACCCCATGTGATTTTGATGGATATGCGAATGCCAGTGATGGATGGGTATGAGGCGACTCAGCAGATTCGAGCAAAAGAGCAGCAGCGTAAAGGCGATGGGGGCAAGGAATCTCTTGTCATCACCACCACCAAGATTATTGCGGTAACAAGCAGTGCTTTTGACGAAGAGCGGTTGGCTATTTTAGAGGCAGGGTGTGATGATTTGATTAGTAAGCCGTTTCGGCAAGAAGAGATTTTTGCTAAGTTAGCGCAATATTTGCATGTTCAATATACTTACGCAACCAAAGATGAGAGAGGAGCGATGGAGAGTGAGTATCACGACTTTGGCTCATCTCTGCTCTACCCCTTGAGGGAAAATTTAGTTCTAGATCGCTCATCCCTGAGTGGAATGCCTGATGAGTGGATTTCTAAGCTGCATGAAGCAGCTATTTTGGGCAAAGATCGCTGGTTACTGGAATTAATTGGGCAACTTCCAAGTACCCATTTTAATCTGGCGCAAGTTTTAAAGGAATGGATCAGCAACTTCCGGTTTGACAAGATTGTAGAACTGACAGAGTTTGTGGGTTATGAATAAGCTTCTATGCAAACACGCATGGCGGCTCCTTCCAGGTGTAATGACCGCGATCGCGATCGCGCTGCTGCTGCGGCTCGGTACTTTTCAGCCACTGGAGCAGATCGCCTATCATCATCTCTTTCAAGCTCGCGGAGCGATGACCTGGGATGGGCGATTGGTCGTAGTGACAATCGACGATGCCAGTTTAAAGAGATTGGGACGCTTTCCCCTGTCACGACGATATTACACCCAACTACTCAACACCCTCTCCGATGCCGAGCCTGGTGTCGTCGTTATTAACCTGCTCTGGTCAGAGCCAAGCCCAGAGGATGCCCAGCTTTCCGAGGCGATGATGCACAGGGGCACGTTGTCCTAGCACAGGGTTGGGATCAAACGGGAAAAGCCTTGATGCCAGTGCCCAACTTAGCGGCGGCGGCGATCGCAACCGGGCATGTGCTGAAGCGTGAAGACACGGATGGTTTAGTTCGGCAGGTTGATCTGCAAGTAGACGGACAACCAGCCCTGGGAGTGGCAGCCGTTCAGTCCTATAGCCTGATACAGACCTCTGTCCCCCTACCCGATTTAACTCAACCCTTCTGGGTTAACTGGGTCAGCCCCGCATCAGAACTGCGTTCCTATTCGTTTGTAGATGTGATTGATGGCAAAATTGCTCCCAATGTTTTCCATAACAAGATTGTTTTAGTCGGAGTTACGGCTGCTGGACTGGACCGCCTCATCACTCCCTTTGATCGAACTCCCCCCACCAGTAACGTCTACCTCCATGCAACCCTGATCCACAATCTGTTGCAGCAGAAATCCCTCAATCCCCTCCAGACAAGGGGGCTATGGCTACTGCTGCTATTGAGCGCACCGGGCTTAAGTTGGCTAATGTCAGCCTGGAACACCCGGCAACAGCTAGTTGTCATTGCCGGACTGTGTGTCGGCTGGGGTTTGTTGGGTCTGCTATTATTTAATGCCCACTACTGGGTACCTATCTCGCCTCCGATCGCCCTATTTACCATGACCGCGGTCATGGTTGCCCTGAGTGATCGCCTATGGGAAGACTATTTGCTTCGCCGCCAGATTGCCCACCTCTGGAAACACTACCGTCAAGACTTAATTGTCAATGCGGTAGAAACCGAGGATCCGTTAATTCCGATGCAGAAGCAGAAGTTACCCCAACCCCAAAATGCCTTGTCGCGGGTAGCTCAATTGGCGGTTCTGGCAGAACAATTAGGGCGTTCCCAATCGACGCAAACGACGATCGCCCAGACCCTCCCAATTGGGCTGCTGGCAGCAGATCTAAATGGGGAGGTCTGGTTCTGTAACCCAGTTGCGGTTCGATCGCTTCAGGTGAAGGTCGGTAGCTACCTCACGACTAAACTGGTACCCAACTGGCTTAGCCTAGAGCAATGGCAGACTAGCCTGGCTTGTTTGAAAGCAGGAAACCCAATTAAACATAGCAATCTACAACAAGGCGATCGCTGGTTTGACATAACATTGCAACCCTTGACCTATCCCACGTTTACTAAAAACAATCAACCAAGCAAGTTAGACGGTTTTCTACTTTTATTAGAAGACATCAGCGAACATCAACAGGCAGAAGCTGAACTGCAACAGGCGAAGGAAGTAGCGATTCGCGAAGCCACCCGTAGTGAAAAAGCAAACCGCGCCAAAAGTGAATTTCTGGCAAACATGAGCCATGAATTGCGAACGCCCTTAAATGTCATCCTTGGTTTTACCCAGGTGATGAACCATGACAAGTTCCTAAGTGTAGACCATCAAAACCATCTGGAAATCATCAACCGTAGTGGACAACATTTGTTGGGATTGATTAACGATGTATTAGAAATGTCCAAAATTGAAGCGGGCAGGGTCAGGTTGAATCAAACAAGTTTTGATCTTTACCACCTGCTTGACGACTTGGAAGCCATGCTCCGAATTAGAGCAAATGCCAAACAACTGCTGCTGACGTTTGAGCACCCGCTAAATTTACCCCGCCACATCACTACCGATGAAGGCAAGCTGCGTCAGGTTTTGCTGAACTTGATTGGCAACGCGATCAAATTTACCGAAATGGGAAGAGTAAGCCTGCGGGTATTCACCGAGCAAGAACACTCCCCCGCTCTCTCCGATCCTATCCACACCCTGGCGTTTGAGGTTGAAGACACGGGACCTGGAATTACCCCAGAAGAACTTAAGCATTTATTTCAGCCCTTTGTTCAGGCTAGAGCAGGTCAGCAGGCAAATGAGGGAACTGGTCTGGGATTGGCGATCAGTCGGAAATTTGTCAACCTCATGGGAGGGGACATTATGGTGTGTAGCGCGATCGCCCAGGGAAGCATCTTCAAGTTTCACATTCAGTTTAGCCAGACTGAAGCCGCCGACATGGTGACTCCCTTGAACACCGCTCAAGTGGTTGCTCTCGCCCCAGGTCAACCCACCTATCGCATTCTGATTGTCGAAGACCAATGGGAAAACAGTGAATTTTTAGTCAAGTTATTGGTTCCCCTGGGCTTTGAGGTCTGGGAAGCCAGAAATGGAAAGGAAGGCATCGCTGTTTGGGAACAATGGAAGCCACACTTGATTTTAATGGACATTCGTATGCCCGTGATGGATGGCACTGAGGCAACCCAAAAAATTCGGGCGATCGAACAAGCCAGAAGGGTCAGCAGACCCCACCAAAATTCGATGGTTGCATCTCTGCCATCCTCACCGCTCCATCCTTCTCCCCCTACTAAAATTCTGGCGCTCACCGCTAGCGTTTTTGAGGAGAACAAAGCCGCTGCTGTGGCGATCGGCTGTGATGACTTTTTACGCAAACCGATTCAGGAAAACACTCTGCTGATTAAATTGGCAGAACATTTGAGGGTGCGCTATCTCTACGAAGATGCTAGTCCGACAGAAGCAGACAGGAGCGAACAACTGACTACTCCAACCGGGGATTTAAGGGTTCACCTGGCTGGAATGTCAATTGAATGGATTAACCAACTTCATGAGGCTGCTGTCAGAGGCTCTGATTGCCTAATCCTCCAGTTAATTAAGCATATTCCTGCCACCCAGGCTTCCCTGGCGCAGGCTTTAACCCACTGGGTAGACGACTTTCAGTTCGATGAAATTATCCATCTAACTCAGCCGTTTATTGAAGTAAAGGAGTTGCCATAAGACCTGGGGCAAATTGGAAAACACCAAACCTTGTCCCTATAATCCCAACCCCCAAACCCAACTTCATTGACACCTGAACCTCACACCTGCTAAGGGTATGCTATTGCCTCGCCTTCAGTCTCCAGACTCTCAAAGCTTTCGTGGGATACCCCTGCGCCTGATCCTGGTAGTGCCGTATGTACTCCAGATCGTTGTAGCCGTGGGTTTGACTGGCTGGTTTTCCCTTCGCAATGGGCAGCAAGCCGTAAACGATCTGGCAACTCAACTACGCAACAAAACCAGTACTCAAGTCACCCATCACCTTGAGGATCAGTTGCTGCTTCCCCGCCACATTAATCGACTCAATTTAGATGCCATCAACGTTGGAACGCTTGACTTGCAGGACTTCGATCGCATGGAACGAACCTTCTATCAACAGATGCAAATTTTTGATGTTGGTTACATTAACTTTGCCAATCCCCAGGGTGAATTTATCGGCGTTGAACGGTTAGAGAATGGCATGTTTTTAATCAACGAAACTCGCAAGCCTTCCCTTTCCAGCATGTCTGTCTTTAGAGTTGATGCGCAGGGAAACCGCACTACCTTAGAAAAAATTTTGTCTGACGAACCTCCAGTGCAGGAAGAAGGCTGGTACGCTGATGCAGTTCAGGCTAAAAAACCTGTTTGGAGTAACATTTATCAATGGGATGACAAACCAGAAATTTTGTCAATTTCGTCCAGCTATCCTGTCTATAACGATCAACAGCAGTTGCTAGGTGTGATTGGCGTTGATCTGCTGCTTTCAGGGCTGAACGATTTTTTGCGCAACGTGGAGGATAGTCCCTCAGGAGAAATTTTTATCATTGAGCGCAGTGGGCTGCTTGTAGCCAGTTCAGCCGCAGAACTGCCTTTTATTATAGAGGCAGGCAAAGCGCAACGAATGAGTGCGGCTCAGAGTCGCAATCGGTTAATCAAATCAACCTTTGAATATCTAAATCAGCGCTTTAGTAATCTGGATCAAATTCAAACTATTTACCAATTGAACTTTTCAATGGCTGGAGAACAGCAATTTGTCCAGGTGACTCCCTGGAAAGACCAGCATGGATTGGACTGGCTTGTAGTGGCGATTGTTCCAGAGGTCGATTTTATGGAACAGATTAATGCGAATACTCGTACCACCATTTTGCTATGCTTGCTTTCCCTCGCATCAGCCATTCTGCTGGGTTTAGTGACTTCGCGTTGGCTAAGCCAGCGGATCCAGCATCTAGTCAAGATCAGCCAGGAAATTGCCTGTGGCAACTTTAATCACACCGTTGAAGTGAAGGGAATCAGGGAATTGGAAGACCTGTCCCAGTCTTTTAATCAGATGGCGGCTCAACTGAAAGCATCCTTTACTGAACTCGAAGATCGGGTTGCCCAGCGAACAGTGGAGCTTTTGGAGGCTAAGACGGCTGCTGAAGCTGCCAGTTATGCAAAAAGCCAGTTTTTAGAAGCCATGAGCCACGAATTACGCACTCCGCTCAACGCTATTCTGGGGGTTGTTCAAGTATTTCACCATGACCCGTCGCTGACTACGGAACATCAAGATCGGTTAAAGATGATGCATCGCAATGGTAATCATCTTTTGGCTTTAATTAACGACCTACTTGAGATTGCTAGAATCGATGGGGATCAATCTCCCTCAAGCAGCAATCGTTTTGATCACGAATTAAGCTTAAAACCGGAAAGCAGCCTTCACACCGATGCAGAAAACACCGACCAAAGGCTCTTGGTTTATCTGGCTCAAATGTCTCCAGAGTGGGTCACTCAATTGCACCAGGCTGCGATTAAAGGCTTTGACCAAGAGGTTCTACAGCTAGTGACACAAATTCCAGCAGATTTTGTTCCCCTATCGGTCAGTTTAAAGAGTTGGGTTAAAGATTTTCAGTTTGATCGGGTGATCGATTTGATTCACCAAATAGATAATAAGTATTCACTGTTGGATTAGCTAGTAGTGCACCTGTCAATTGGTTATAAGCATATTTTTTCGGTAACCAGTAATTTGAGGAGAAGCTTTATGAGTGGCTATGTGGACAAAGGGTTAAGTGGTGATATTTTGCTGGTGGATGATACTCCAGATAACCTGCGTGTCCTGTCTGCCATGTTGACTAATCAGGGATTTGAAGTTCGTAAAGCTTTGAATGGACAGCGGGCGATCGCCTCTGTCCAGGCAGATCCCCCAGATTTGATTCTGCTTGACATCAAAATGCCTGAAATGGATGGTTATATGGTTTGTCAGCACCTCAAAGCGGATCCCCAAACCCGTGAAGTTCCCATCATTTTTATCAGTGCTCTGGATGATGCCTTAGACAAAGTCAGAGCCTTTTCTGTGGGCGGTGTAGATTATGTTACAAAACCTTTTCAAGAAATCGAGGTGTTAGCCCGGATTGAACACCAATTACGCATTCAAAGGCTACAACAACAACTGAGGGAGCAAAACGAGGAACTGGCTCGATCCAACCGGGAACTAGAACATTTTGCTTATGTGGTTTCCCATGACTTACAGCAGCCCTTGCAGAGCGTTACAGGGTTTGTCAAGCTCATCCATTTGAAGTACGAGAATTACCTGGATGAAGTCGCATTTGATTATCTCAATCGAATTCATGATGCAGGCAACCGAATGCAACGATTGATTCAGGACTTACTTGCCTATTCTAAAGTAGGCAAACAAAATCAGGAATTTGAGCCGATTGACTGTAACCATGTGCTGAAGCAGGTATTAGATAATTTGCAAATTGAGATCAGCGAAAAGCACGTCGATCTATCCCACGATTCACTTCCTACTGTCATGGGGAATGAAACTCAACTGATTCAGCTTCTACAAAATCTAATTAGTAATGCCATTAAATTTGTGTCTCCTGGCATCACTCCCCAAGTAAAAATTTCAGTTGTCAAACAGGGAAGTCAATGGCTATTTGGAGTGCATGACAATGGAATTGGGATTGAATCTAACCATCTTGGACAGGTCTTTGAAATCTTTCAACGAGTTCAATCGGCTAAACACTATCCTGGCACTGGCATTGGTTTAGCTACTTGCAAGAAGATCGTTGAAAATCATGCTGGTCGAATCTGGATCAATTCTCAACTGGGTATCGGAACAACCTTCTATTTCACCATTAAGGATCCTGGATTAAATAACCTAACAGCAGCCAGATAGATTGCGGATCAATCTACCTGATGTTCTGTAATATAGTTGTCTCGACTGTAAGCAGGCAAGATGCTTGTCCTACGCTTGTCGCCTCCACCCGCTGATTATATTTTCTAATTAAAGCGATTAGCTAAAAAGAATATGAGCTAACCCTGGAGTCAATCTATCGAAGAGCAAGAAATGTTCAATGGTAGAAATGGCTTTTTCTTAACTATTGCTAAAGACTTTGTAGTATTTTTAGATACTAATACCTGAATAAGGACTTTGATTCCCATTGGGTATGGCTTCTGACTGACCGATAAATCTTTTGGCTCCAGCGGCATAAGCCGCCGTTATATAAGCAAAACCTGCCTACGCGGGTGATGCAACGTTTTTCCAAACCTATCGCTTTAAAGCATCATGGCAGAGCCTATGGGGTTTGTCCAATTGATGCTGATCGATAACCATTTTTGATCAACTTCACTGGCATACAACTTTGCCGTGAATTACTTCTGTCCTTTATTTCATTCACCCCTGATGTCAATTACTAACCAGATACGTTTCAATAACCTACGCGGTGACATTTTTGGAGGTGTCACGGCGGCAATTATTTCCTTGCCCCTTGCCCTTGCCTTCGGAGTCGCCTCCGGAGCGGGTCCGATCGCGGGACTCTATGGGGCGGTCTGCGTTGGCTTTTTTGCTGCCCTGTTTGGTGGTACGCCAACCTTGATTTCTGAACCTACAGGACCAATGACCGTTGTGATGACGGCAATTGTGGCAAGTCTGACTGCCAGCAATCCCGAAAACGGTTTGGCAATGGCGTTTACGGTTGTCATGTTGGCGGGGCTGTTCCAAATTGTTTTCGGGATTTTCAAACTCGGTAAATACATTACCCTGATGCCCTATAGCGTCATTTCTGGCTTTATGTCAGGAATTGGCATAATTCTGATCATCCTCCAAATTGCTCCTTTCCTGGGTCAGCCCGCACCGAAAGGAGGAGTGTTGGGCACTGTTACCGCTATTCCCCAACTACTGGCAAACGCCAGTCCACGAGAAGCGATTCTGGGAGGGTTAACCCTGGCAATCATTTTCTTCATGCCCAAAAAGCTGAAACGAGTGGTGCCACCCCAACTGGTTGCACTGATTGTTGGTACGCTTGTTTCCCTTACCCTATTTGGGGATGTAGACATTCGTCGAATTCAGGATTTGGGTGAAATCCCAATGGGTCTACCGAACTTCCGCCTGCCCACCTTTACCCCCGGTGAGTTGACCAGGATGTTCGTGGATGGTGTGATGCTGGGAATGCTGGGTTGCATTGATACCCTGTTAACGGCAGTGATTGCCGATAGCCTCACCCGAACGGAGCACAAGTCTAATAAGGAATTGATTGGTCAGGGCATTGGCAATATTGTTTCGGGCATCTGCGGTGGGTTACCGGGTGCGGGTGCGACGATGGGCACGGTGGTAAACATTCAGACAGGCGCGACCTCGGCAGTTTCAGGAATATCCCGGGCACTGATTTTGCTGGTGGTAGTGCTGGGTGCGGCTCGATATACCCAACCGATTCCGATGGCGGTGCTGGCAGGAATTGCCCTTAAGGTGGGGATTGATATTTTGGACTGGAGCTTTTTGAAGCGATCGCACAAAGTTTCGCTCAAAGGTTCCCTGATTATGTACGGAGTATTGCTTCTGACAGTGTTTGTCGATCTGATTGTGGCGGTTGGAGTGGGTGTATTTATCGCTAATATCTTGACGATTGAACGATTGAGCAATTTGCAATCTCAGGAAGTAAAACTGATTACGGACACGGATGACGATGTGCGGTTAAGTGCCGAAGAGAAGCAGCTTTTGGATAAGGGGGCGGGTCGAGTGCTGCTATTTTACTTGAGTGGTCCGATGATTTTTGGCTTGTCGAAGGCGATCGCCCGGGAACACAATGCCATGAAAGATGCCAATGCATTGGTTATGGATCTGAGTGACGTACCCTTACTAGGGGTGACGGCTTCACTGGCGATCGAAAATGCAATTCGGGATGCTTATGATAAAGGACTTCAGATCTATGTGGTGGGAGCCAGTCCCAAAATTCAAAACCGTCTAGCACGACTCGGTCTGTTTGAGCTAATCAAGGCTGAGCATATCCTGGATAATCGCAGTGAGGCGTTGCGTCAAGCGGTTGATCAGGTTTATAGCCCAGGTGTAGCTTGATGGCTCTTTCTGAGCAGGGCACACGGCAGTGTGCCCCCCGATTTATTTGATATCAGCTTCGTTGGAAACTGTCCTTAAATAAAGACTCGCCTATGTTTTTGACCTCTGCGATCGCTTATTCCCTCTCGTCTCTGCCACCAATTCCATTCCTGGCAACGGCTGAGCCAGAAAATGCTCCCATTGTTCTGACTGGGGTTCTGCTCAGTCTGGTTGTGATTTACCTTGCCAGCAAGTTCGGGGCTGAGATTTCCAAGCGTCTGGATTTTCCACCCGTTTTGGGAGAACTGGTTGCCGGGGTGGTTGTCGGTGTATCGGCTTTACACTTGGTGGTTTTTCCCGAAAGCGGGATGCAAGCCGCCGACTCGGTCATCATGTCCATTCTGCAATGGATCAATGGACTGACCCCGGAGGCATTAAGCAGTGTTTTTGAGTCTCAGAGTGAAGTCATTTCGGTTCTGGCGGAACTGGGTGTAATCATTTTGCTGTTTGAGATTGGGCTGGAATCCGATTTGCGCCAGCTTAAGGAAGTTGGCTATCAAGCGGCGATCGTTGCCTGTGTTGGGGTGGCAGTGCCCTTTGCGGCTGGTACCGCTGGATTGATGATCGGGTTCCATGTTCCGGCAATTCCAGCCATTTTTGCTGGGGCAGCCCTGACAGCCACCAGTATCGGCATTACCTCCAAAGTGTTATCTGAACTGGGGCGGCTCAAGTCAAAGGAAGGGCAGATCATTGTTGGGGCAGCGGTGATTGATGATGTGCTGGGTATCATCGTCCTGGCAGTGATTGCCAGTTTAGCCAAAACAGGCGAAATCGATGTCACTAATGTGATTTACCTGATTGTGAGTGCAACGGCGTTTCTCATCGGTTCTATCTTGCTGGGGGGCATCTTTAACAAGACCTTTGTGGCAATTGTGGAAAAGCTCAAGACCCGTGGCAATATTGTCATTCCTGCATTTATCTTTGCCTTCTTTATGGCATTCCTGGGCAGCGCCATCCATCTTGAGGCAATTTTGGGTGCCTTCGCCGCAGGTCTGGTGCTGGATGAAACCGATGCTCGTAACGAGTTGGATGAACTAATTAAACCGATCGCCGATCTACTCGTGCCTATCTTCTTTGTTACAGTGGGTGCCAGAGCAGATCTGGGAGTCCTCAATCCAGCCATCCCAGAAAACCGGGCGGGCTTGGTTATTGCGGTCTTCCTGATTGGCGTTGCGATCGCTGGCAAAGTCGTGACGGGCTGGGCAGTATTTGGTCAACCGGGGATTAATCGGCTGGCGATCGGCGTAGGAATGATTCCACGGGGCGAGGTAGGGCTAGTGTTTGCCGGTATTGGGTCTGCCAGCGGCGTATTGAGTAAACCCCTAGAAGCCGCCATTATTATCATGGTGATTCTAACCACATTTCTGGCACCCCCCTTCCTCCGGCTTGCTTTTGGACAGTCCCCAGAGCCACCTACCACTGGAGAACCTTCCCTGGAGCCAGAAATAGTGGGAAGTGAGGGATAAGGAGTGAGGGGCAGGAGTTGAAAATGAAGAGTTACAGCAGTTTTCAGATGCGTAGATCACGGCAAGATGGGGAGTAGGAAGTGGGGAGTAGGAAATTGTGTGGCTTAACCAAATGAAAATCGCTGTAAAAGTGGAAAGTTGAGACTCGAAATCTTTCCTCCTTCCTCCCTCCTCCTTTCTCCTTCCTTCTTCCTCCTTTTCTATCCCCCCCTCACCTTCCTTGCCATGCTAGAAGCCTGTGTATTTGCAACCATCCTGTGCGGTTTTTTTGGCATTATTCTGAAAAAGAATCTGGTGATGAAAATCATTTCTATGGATGTCATGAGTACAGGTGTGATTGCCTACTATGTGCTGATTGCATCACGGCAGGGTTTAGTCACCCCTATTCTTTCAACCACCCCAAAAGGTGCTTACGCCGATCCGGTGCCCCAGGCGGTCATCTTGACCGCGATTGTGATCGGCTTTTCGATTCAGGCATTGATGCTGGTCGGTGTGATGAAACTGGCACGGGATAATCCGACCCTGGAAACGAAGGAAATTGAGCAGAATAATGCGCCATGAGTACCCTGACCATAGCCTGGATTACTCTGCCATTTTTTGTCGGGTTCATTGGTTACATGATCCCCAGTTTGGCACGCTATCTTTCCCTGGCGGCAGCGATCGCGTCCACAGGCTATGCCCTGTTGCTCTTTACTCAATTGCCGCTGACCCTACAATTGCTAGATAGCTTTGGCGTGACCTTACTGGTCGATCCATTAAGCGGCTACTTTATCCTGACCAATGCGCTGGTAACAACGGCAGTGATTCTCTACTGTTGGCGCAGCAGTAGAACTGCTTTTTTTTACATGCAGACCATCATTCTGCATGGCAGTGTCAATGCCGCCTTCGCCTGTGTGGACTTCATCAGTCTCTATGTCGCCTTAGAGGTGATTAGCATTGCCGCGTTTTTGTTGATTGCATACCCCCGCACCGATCGCTCAATTTGGGTGGGGTTGCGCTATCTCTTTACCAGCAACGTCGCCATGTTGTTTTACCTGGTAGGCGCAGCCCTGGTTTACCAGGCAACCCATTCTTTTGCCTTTACCGGGCTACGGGAGGCACCCCCAGAAGCAGTTGCTCTCATCGGTTTGGGGCTTCTGGTTAAGGGCGGCATTTTTGTCTCAGGATTGTGGCTGCCATTGACCCATTCCGAATCAGAAACCCCCGTGTCAGCCATGCTATCAGGGGTTGTGGTTAAGGCGGGGGTTCTGCCCCTGGTCCGCTGTGCCCTGCTGGTGGAAGAAATTGATCCCCTGATCCGGATCTTTGGCGTGGGAACTGCCCTATTAGGGGTGGGCTATGCCGTCTTTGAAAAAGATACCAAGCGGATGCTGGCTTTTCACACGGTTTCACAGTTGGGGTTTGTCCTGGCGGCACCGGAAGTGGGGGGCTTTTATGCGCTGACCCACGGTTTAGTCAAGGCGGCACTGTTTCTAATTGCAGGTGCGCTCCCCAGTCGCAACCTGAAAGATCTGCAATCCCAACCCATCCCTACACCCATCTGGATTGCCCTGGTGATTGCCAGTTTTTCGATCTCAGGATTTCCCCTGCTGTCTGGCTTTGGGGCAAAGGTTCTGACCATGAAAAGTCTGTTACCGTGGCAGGTGATCGGCATGAACCTGGCAGCACTGGGAACGGCGATATCCTTTGCTAAATTCATTTTTCTGCCCCATCAGAAGGACGAACACGTTAAGGTGCATCCAGGTTTTTGGGCAGCAATAGTTTTGCTGATTGGAGGGCTGGTGCTGGCAAATGTGGTCTATTACGAGGCATATACCCTGGCAAATATCGCCAAACCCCTGGCAACGATCGCCCTCGGTTGGATAGCCTATTTTCTGGTTTTTCGACAAACCATGATCAAACTGCCCCGCTTATTGGAGCAATTTGATCACCTGATTGGGATGATGAGTTTGATGTTAATCCTACTCTTCTGGATGGTGCTGGCATGATTGGCTATCTGAATCTGCTACTGCGGCTGGTCATCTGGTTTTTGCTAACTGCTAATTTCACGCTGCCAAATATCATCATTGGTGTTGGTGTTGCCCTCCTGCTACCCCGCAGCTATACCGCTCCAGGCGCATTAAAAGATTGGCTACGGGTATTGTGGGAAATCGTGGTAGCAATTCCCCAGGCGTATCTGGAGGCATTTGAACTCATCGTCCGTCCTCACCGGCAGGAAGAGATCACAATGGAGCGAGTCAAACCCCGGCGATCGCCCGGACTGATCTTTCTAGACATTTTCCTGATTACCTTTACCCCGAAAACTATTGTTTTGAAATATCACGAACTGGGTTGGTATGAAGTTCATTGGGTGAGGAGGCAGAAGGGGACAGGGGGGAGTAGTTGAGAATTGAGAGTTGATAGTTGAGAAGTAATGACAATGGGTAATTAATCGTCCTTTGTCCTTTGTCCTTTGTCGTCTGTAAATACCACTGACTAATGACTAATGACTAATGACTAATGACTACTGCCCCCTCCCAGGACTCAAGAAATGATGGATTTAATGCTAATAGCCATGATTTTGGCTTTGCTGATTCCCATGTATGAGGCATGGCAGGATGATGACATCTGGCAAAAAATGCTGGCGTTTGCGAGTATTGCAACGAAGACATCGGTGATGATCCTGTTTATTTCTGTTCTGCGGGATGACTGGATGATGGGAGCAGTTGGGGTGATTATCCTGAGTGTAGGAAATGCTGGATTAATGCTTCTGGCGCAGGTTATTAAACGAGTGAATGAATATAAATAAATGAATCGAGCAAATGAATAAACATAATCAAATCAAAAATCAATCAACGTATAGCCATAGACACCTAATTTAGGATGGGGTGCAGGGGTGGAACTCCTGGCTGGGACAGTGCCCCCACATCCCCTTTCCCCCCAATGTACTAAGCAACCTGGCGATAGCTATAGATTAACGAATACAGATGAATAATCATGATAAATATCCTTAGCTACATTTTCATCGGAGTAGGAATTGCATTCTGGTTCTGGGGCACTTTTCCCTTGCTGGGCAAGCGATCGGTGCTGTTCAAACTGCACAGCCTTTCGGTTGCTGATACCCTCGGCTCCATGAGCATTATCTTTGGTCTGCTCCTGAAGGTTCCCAGTGAATGGTCGTTGCTTGTTCTAGCGCTCATTTCCCTGGCAATCTGGAATACAGTGCTGGGGTATGTTCTGGCGTACTGCTCTAGCAGTGGAGAGAGTGATGAACGATAGCTATGTGCATATCATCGTTGCTCTGTTGCCACTGGCGGCGTTTATGCTCACTATCCAGGTCAACCCCTATCATGCCCTGGTGATTCGGGGCATCTTGGGTGCGGTAGCAGCACTGGTCTATGCAGTTTTAGGTGCAGCAGATGTGGCGCTGACTGAGGCATTGGTGGGAACGATGCTGGCAATTACGCTCTATGCCGTGGCGGTTCGGTCATCAATGGTGATGCGCCTGGGTGTGTTGAAAGATAATTTACTGGATGCCGAAAGGGACCCGGAAAATCCCCACGCCTTTGTCCAACTGATTGCGGATTTCCGGACTGTTGCGAGCAAATACCATTTGCGGCTGGATCTGATTCCCTATACCGATCGCCAGTCCTTACATCAGGCATTAATGAAAAAAGAAATTCATGCCACCTGTGTCCAGCGATCGCCCCAGGATGCTCCAGACCCTCACACCCTGCATCCCGTTCAGCCGACCTACCACACCACAACCCGAATTCGCCGTCTTTACGAGATTTTGCAAGCCGAACTGAACTCACCTGCGACCAGTCTGGTCTATGAGTCTGTGTCCGATGCCAATGCATCTGATTCTGGAGAAGAAGCACTAATGGAGAGAAGCACTCAATGAAATGGCTCTACATCGCGGCAGTCCTTGCTCTGTATGTCAAATTTCTAATCATGCCAAACCCAACCGCAGACGTACCAGACCTCTCGCTTGTCGAAACCATTGTTCACGATAGTGGCGTGCCTAATGCCGTTTCGGGCATTATTTTTAGAAATCGGCTGTACGACACGATTTTTGAGGTCATCGTATTTACAATCGCTATCATGGGTGCCCACTTTCTGCTGGCAAACGAACGACCGTTCTACACCATCCATCAGTTCACCGATCAACCGTCGATAGTGCTGGCACAACTGGGAGCAACGATTGCTGCGATCGTTGGGGTTGAACTAGCGATTCGGGGACATCTCAGTCCGGGGGGTGGGTTTGCTGCGGGAGTGGCGGGCGGCACAGCGATCGGACTGGTAGCGATTACCTCATCCCTGGAGTGGATGCAGTCAATTTACCAGCGCTGGCACGCTGCAACCTGGGAGAAAATCTCCGTGCTGGTTTTCATGATGTTGGCAGCGCTCACTCTGGTCGGGATTGAATTGCCCCACGGTGAGTTGGGCACCCTGGTTAGCGGTGGAGTTATCCCCCTGCTCAACATTCTGGTTGCAATCAAAGTCGCCTTGGGATCCTGGGCAGTGATTCTGGTATTTATTCGTTATCGAGGGTTGTTGTAGAAGTAGGGTAAGGGTAAATTTGGCTTTGATGCCTGCTTCAGCAACCCTCTGCAAGGTAGGTATTAGTGTGAATCCGCTACTGGGGGACTGGCTTGTTCAATATAACGTCCATACAGCTTCATTAGAGGAGTGGCAGTCATTCCATGGATTGTGACTGAAACGACCACTACGGTGAAGGTTGTCCAGGCAATAAGTTCTCCGATTTCTCCCTTTAAGCCATGACCCATAGCATAGGCAAGATAGTAAAGTGAGCCAACTCCACGAATTCCAAACCAGCCAAACAGCCAACGGGTTGCTGGATGGATGGGAGAGCCGATTGTACTGATTAATGCCCCAATAGGACGAATCAGGCATAACAATAATGTAGTAACTAACAAGGCTGGGGGCGCAAAGCGGAGGATTGGCTCAATGCGCAAAAGCGAACCCAACAGCAAAATGGTTCCTACTTCAGACAGCTTTTCAATTTGCTCCATAAAATGTAAACGGGCAAGGGCTTTTTCAGAGGAAAGGCAGTGGTATCTCATCACAACGCCAGCAACAAAGACTGCCAGAAATCCATAGCCATTGACCAATTCAGCCAGGGAGTAGGTTAGCAGAATGGTGCTGAGGGTAACAAAATCCTCCATCAACTCATCAACCGGACGATAGTATTGCAGCCGAGACTGCAACCAACTGATTGTTTTAGCTACGGCAATTCCGACGACCAAACCTGCCGCGATCGCCCATATCAAATCGACTGCAACCCATTGAGCAAACCAACTTTGCCAGTTGTTGTTGTCTAACCAGTGCAAGCCAAAGTAAATAAATGGAAAGGCTAAGGCATCGTTTAATCCCCCTTCTGAGGTCAAGCCAAAGCGTAATTCATCTTGATCTTGGGGATCGTTTAACTGCACTTCAGATGCCAGCACGGGATCAGTTGGAGCCAAAATGGCCCCTAACAGGATGGCAACCCCCCATTCCAGGTGCAAAAAATAGTGCCCGATGATGGCGATCGCAAAGATCGAGATCGGCATTAAAAATCCAATCAGCCGAATTGTCGAATTCCACGCCCACGGTTTAAGAGGGCGGTTCATCTTTAAGCCACAGCTAAACAGAGAAATGAGAACAACAAACTCAGTCAACCGTTCTAAAAATTCGGTGCCTGGTCGGATTTGAATCAGGTTAAATCCATAGGGGCTAAGGGCAATGCCAACAACCAGATAAATTAGGGCATAGGAAAGCGGTAATCTCTTTATCCATCCAGATCCTAAGGTAACTGTCAGTAGCAGTAACCCGATTACCAGCAAATCTAAAATATAGATATCCACAAAGTACACATAAAAGCTTGCTTTAACACTGTAGGAACATGATCAGGCAGGTTTGATTCATCTTAGGATAGATCTTTACTCAGCAATAAATATTCGGATGGAGCAGTGCTTACAATCTCTGATCAGTCAGCCAATTGACTCATCATTGAGGCATTAAAATCAAACTATTTTTTTGCTTGCCTGCAATCCATAGCAATCCAGAGAGTTACAGGAAAAACAATTCCTCTGCACTGGAAGGATGAATACCAATGGTCATGGTTAAAATGCAAACCCTTCAGGATGATGAATTTAATTTTGTCATCCCACTGAAGTAGGAAAGTTCAAAAATCTGCCTGAGTGTTTTGAATCACTTGACAAAGTTGCCCGACAAAAGAACACAGTTCCCTGGGGCTGGAAACTAGAGGGCGATCGCAGCTAGGCATCTAACTTTATAGATTGGCAAAAGATGTTAACAAAAATACACTCCTGCTTAACGTTTGGATCACCCCATCAGCGGACAAGAAAATTTTGTCTCTGAGCTACGTTTTAGGAATCGCTTTCGATAAGGGTCCAAAACTCAAAACTCAGAGTTAATTTTGCCCTTAGTCCTGTTTTTGATGCACTGGCATCACATCAGAACCATCAATAGACAGGCTTTTACGTATTTCAACCCAACACTGAGGAAAAGCAATGAACTTGAGAAATAGCGAACGTTCCGTCAAAAAGTTAGCAGGCATAGCTGGTATTGTTAGTGCCAGTGCATTGCTCAGTCTCCCAGCTTTAGCATTGCTCAACGCTCAGTCTTCTACAGCTAACTCCACAAACTCCAGTGAGCAACTTGTGTCTCAGACGGGAGGAACCGGAGGGGCTGAAGGTACAACAGAGAGTACCCCAAGCACCGGAACAGACGGTTCAGTAAATCCCAGCACAACGACTCCTGGGGCAGACACAATGACTCCTGGGGCAGATACAATGACTCCTGGGGCAGGCACAACCACTCCTGGCGCAGGCACAACCACCCCTGGCGCAGGGACTGGAACTGTGGATGGCACCTTTGATGGCACGGGTGCAGGCGCGGGTGCAGGTGCAGGAGGCACTGGAACTGTGGATGGGACGACCGGTGAAGGGGCTGGTTATGGTGCCGGTGGTGTTGAAGATGAGGGTGTTCGTGCCCTCTGGTAGGTAGTAACATCCCATCGGGCAAAGAATTTCTAGATCAGAAATAGGTTTGCTAAGGAATGGGAATTAAATAAGTTCGAGAATTGGGTAGGCGCGGGTTTCCGTGAATGTCTTCATAAGTTGGTTGACTGACAAAAGTGCTAAGAGACTCACCGCTTCGTTGCTCACTAGCCCAGAAATTGATTTCTGGGCTAGGCAGGTGAACGGTGAAGCCAGTCAAAGATTTGTCAGTTAATCAGCTTCATGGGATGCTGATTGACTTTAAAGTCGATCCGTAGAGTTTGCGGTATTTATTTAATCCGTGATTTTGAAGGATAGCGTCAGCTACGCTGTTAGAAGGCAAAATTTCTTTTTTAGAACATGCTGCGACCGTTAGATGGATAGGTATTTATCCACCCATCTATTCCAGGGCGAGCAAGCTACAGCATCAGTGAACATTAAATCAGTGAACAGTAAATGGTTTTGCCGAAAATCATTACACGTCTGCTTCCAATCGCCGGTTTAAGTTGGCTTGGGTGGTTGTATTTAAATCCCTCAATCTCCTTAATTCCTAAAGCTTCCCAATCGCCTGAAGTCTCTGTCCAATCGATCGCCCAGCCCAAGCAAACCGCTCCTTCCCCAAAACCATCGCCTGAAGCAGCGGCTCAATCCGCGAAAACGCCTGCCCAATCGTCTTCCTCAACGGAAAAATCTCCTCCATCATTTGACCCAACGGTAGAACCCAATCGCTTGGAAATTCACCTCGGTCGGCGACGGGTGATTTACTTTGTGAGAGATATGGAGATGGAGAGCTACCCGATCGCGATTGGGAGGCAGGGATGGGAAACCCCAAAGGGAAAATTCAGGGTCATGCAAATGCGGGAAAACCCAAAGTGGATCAACCCACTAACCGATGAACCGATTGCAGCGGGCGATCCTAAAAACCCCTTAGGTGCCTACTGGATAGGGTTTTGGACAAACGGCAGGAATTGGATTGGGTTTCATGGCACTCCCAATCCTGAAACCGTTGGACAAGCTGTTTCCCACGGTTGCATTCGGATGTTGAATGAAGATATTGAAAACCTGTTTTATCAAGTTAGCCCAGGAACGCAGGTAATCGTGAAAAAATAGCTGGGAGGGTGACGAGTCTAAGCACTCATCATGCTCCCAGCTTAGTTAACTTGTGATTAAAGGCAGCGATCGCCTGTGTCTCTAGCTCCGCGACTTCTAGAGCATATCGTCTTGCCTGAGCCTTTTGCTCATCTGTGATGCAGTATTTGCTCAAGATGCGTCGTCCCAGTTTCAGGTGGAAATGCTCGTCGAGGATGATGCGCCGCATGGTTTTTTGCAAGTCCTCTGGCAGAAATGGAACAATGCTGTCAAAGGAACGGCAGGCACCGGATTCACCGGCAAGATTGTGTGCGGCAAGGCGCGAAATCGTATCCGGTAGCGAACCATAAAACGTTTCCACCCAGTCCACTATTTCCGGCAGAGGAGACCACTCCGAGAGTTGAGCGCCCATTTGTTCCAGATGTTGGTTCAACCAGTTGAAATGATTTGCCTCATCTTCAATTTGTTGACAGAGCAGCACCAGCGCATCGGTTTCAGGAGTAGATTGCAGCCATTGGCTGATAAACATGATCGCCTGATATTCGTAATAGGTCTGGAAGCTCAACCACTCAATCACCCGTTCCCTTGACCAGGGTTGATGGACTGTCGCAGAGGTGGCAAACGCTTTCTCTGGAGTGTCAGAAAGAGCATGGTTGCGATGGGCTTCAAGTTCGGCTTCAATATCCTGGACAAAATCTGCCCACGATTCTGGAGAGGGGGAGGGGAGGGTTTCGAGCATGGAAGTGGAGGTGAGGGGTGAGGGATGAGGGGTGAGGGGTGAGGGGTTGTTAGTTGTTGGTTGTTAGTTGTTAGTTGTTAGTAAGGGGGCAGGAAGGGATTTGGGTTTTGATGGTCAGGAGTTAGGAGTTAATAGGCAGTATCACACTTTTCTTCTACACAAAAGCCGGTTCAGCTTCAAAAGGAGCATGGGCGATCCAGGAAAACTCACCTGCTCGGCAGATGCCACGGACTTTGATGATTTGGGAAACCGGCAGGGAGCCACCATTGCCGTCTTCAAGAATTGCCGCTTCATCCACCAGTTCTGCCAGGGTAAAGTCGGCGACCATTCCAGGTTTGAGGCTACCAAGCTCGGATTCTTTTTTAAGTGCTCTGGCAGGATTGATTGTGACTCGCTCAATGACCTGGTTGAGCGATAATCCCAGTTCCATAAACTTGCTCATTGTCAGTGCCAGACTGCCAACGGTGGCGATGTTGAACACATTCAGGTCGGTGGAAATGGTGTGAGGCAGAATTCCCTGTGCCAGACCCATTTGAGCCGTTTTGAAGGAGAAGTCGTGTCCGCTGTGTCCCACATCCAGCAGAACGCCACGGGCGATCGCCGCTTTTGCCGCTGGAATCAAGTTGCCTTCAGCATCATAAAGCCCATAGCGTGGTTGGTAAGCATGAGTAATAATGTCTCCCGGACGCAACATCTCTAACAAAACCTCGGTTGGTAGCACTTCATCGGCGGGAAAACGTCCCAGATGCACCATGAGCGGCAGGTCATATTTTTCAGCCAGCGGCAGGGCGGTATCCATCACGGGGGAACTGGTGGCTCCACTTTTCAGCGTGGGGCGAACTTTGAAGCCCACGATAATATCCCGATTTGCCTCAATGACCGCGATCGCCCGCTCCCTGTCCTGATTTTTGGGACTGGTGGCAAAGCCGAGCCGGTGGGCAATAAAGTCAGAGGTGGCAATGTAAAGCAGGGAAGGGTCAAGCAGCGCATAGACTCTGGTTTTAGAGGGCTTAACCACAGTTTCTCGAAAGGCACTGAAGGTCAACAACCCGGAGGTGCCCGCATCCACCACGGTGGTCACACCAGATTCGACTCCCACCCCATCGGCGGGCAGACAGAAATCTCCTACAGTATCAAAAACGTGGGAGTGGATATCAATCCAGCCTGGAGTAAGCAAATAGCCTTTCAAGTCAATGGTTTCCCCAGTGGAATCAGGGGAACTAAGCGTCTGACCCAGAGTGACAACCTTGCCATCCTCAACCAGGAGATCCCTGACTCCATCAACGTTTTGGGCAGGGTCAATAATGTGAGCGTTTCTGTAGAGTGTTTGCATAGCAACCCTTTTACCTGGCATTACTCAAAGTAGCTCGTCAGGGATGTCTTTGATGTGTAAGCTGTTACGGGGGTGAGGAGTTGGGAGTTGAGAGTTGAAAGTTAAATCGGATAACGGGTAATGGGTCGTCCTTTGTCATTCGTCCTTTAGCGCCTGTAAATATCAATGACCAATAACCAATGACCAATAACCAATGATCAATGACCAATGACCAAATCACCAATGACCCTCACTTCTATCTAAAAAGGTGAATGAATCGCAATGACAGCCGTTTTGCAGAATTTTATTGATGGGGAATGGTGTGCTTCTGAGGCTACCGAGTTTCTGGATGTGGTGAATCCGGCAACGGTGGAGGTGCTGGCAAAAGTGCCCCTATCAACGACCGCGGAGGTGGATCGGGCAGCTCAGGCAGCAGCCCAGGCGTTTGTGACCTGGCGGCGAATTCCAGCCAGCGATCGCATTCAATACCTGTTTAAGCTCAAAGCTTTGCTGGAGGAAAATCTGGATGAACTGGCACGCACCATTACCCAGGAGTGCGGCAAAACCCTGGCAGAGTCCAGGGGTGAACTGCGGCGGGCGATTGAAAATGTAGAGGTTGCCTGTGGTATTCCAATCCTGATGCAGGGTTATAACTCTGAGGACATCGCCAGGGGCATAGATGAATTTATGATCCGTCAACCGGTGGGGGTGGCGGCGGCAATCTGTCCCTTTAACTTTCCGGGGATGATTCCTTTCTGGTTTATGCCCTACGCGATCGCCTGTGGCAACACTTACATCATCAAGCCGTCGGAGA
The DNA here is from genome assembly GCF_056784235.1 of Kovacikia sp. CALU 1929. Classification (NCBI taxonomy): domain Bacteria; kingdom Bacillati; phylum Cyanobacteriota; class Cyanophyceae; order Leptolyngbyales; family Leptolyngbyaceae; genus Kovacikia; species Kovacikia sp. CALU 1929. The sequence continues at coordinate 55,371 of NZ_JBXBCF010000066.1, read as the reverse complement.
AGGTGCCGTTGACGATGCAGAAAATCATACATCTGCTAGAGCAGACGGGGCTACCGAAAGGGGTGGTCAATCTGGTTAATGGTGCCAGGGAAGCCGTCGATGCAATTCTGGAACATCCCCTCATCCGGGCAATTAGCTTTGTTGGGTCTACTCCCGTTGCCCGTTATATTTATAGTCAGGCGGCGGCGCATGGCAAACGTGCCCAGTGCCAGGGTGGGGCGAAAAACCCGGTCATTGTGTTACCCGATGCGGATATCGCCATGACAACCCGGATCATGGCAGACAGTGCCTTTGGTTGTGCTGGACAACGCTGCCTTGCCGCGTCGGTTGCCATCACCGTCGGGTCAGCCCGCACAACTTTTACGGAAGCGATCGCCGACACTGCCCAGTCTCGCCTGGTGGGCTATGGTCTGGAGGCAGGGGTGCAGATGGGTCCAGTGATTACAGCCCAGAGCCGCAGCCGGATTGAGGAGTTGATCCAGCAGGGCGCTGCCGAGGGGGCAACCGTGCTGGTGGATGGTCGTCAGCCCCAGATTGCTGGCTATGAACAGGGCTATTTTGTCCGTCCCACAATTTTGCAAAATGTGGACCCTACAGGCGAAATTGCCCGCACTGAAATCTTTGGTCCTGTGCTCAGCCTGATTCATTTAGAAACAATCGAGGAGGCGATCGCCCTGATTAATCGGGGGCAGTATGGCAATATGGCGTGTCTGTTCACCAGCAGCGGAGCCGCCGCCCGCCAGTTCCGCTACGAAGCTGAAGCTGGAAACATTGGAATTAACATCGGCGTTGCTGCCCCAATGGCATTCTTCCCCTTCAGTGGTTGGAAAGATAGCTTCTTCGGCGACCTGCATGGACAGGGACGGCAGGCAGTCGAGTTTTTCACCCAGACAAAGGTGGTGGTTGAGCGCTGGCAGGAATGGACAAGGAAATTTTAGAAACTCTCACCGCTCACCTCACCCCACTTCCCTGGATACAATAGGGCTTGTCCTCCCTCGCTCATCAGTCCCTTGGTTTCCCAATCCTCCCATTCTTCAAAGCCCCTGCTCGTCCTGGTTGACGGGCACTCCCTGGCGTTTCGCTCCTACTTTGCCTTTGCCAAAGGGCGCGATGGCGGGCTACGCACCAAAACCGGCATTCCCACCAGTGTTTCCTATGGCTTCTTAAAGGCGCTGCTGGAGACGATGGAAACCGAGAAGCCCCAGTATGTGGCGATCGCCTTTGACATGGGTGAAAAAACCTTCCGCCATGAAGCCGACGAAACCTATAAGGCAGACCGTCCCGAAGCCCCAGAAGACTTCATGCCCGATCTGGCAAACCTGCAAGAACTGCTGGCAGTGCTGAACCTGCAAATTCTGACGGCTCCTGGCTATGAGGCGGATGACATCATTGGCACCCTGGCACGGCGGGCAGCGGCAGGGGGATTGCGGGTCAAGATCTTAAGCGGCGATCGCGACCTGTTTCAACTCATCGACCCCGACGAGAATACTTCTGTCCTTTACATGAGCACCACCTACGGCAAGGGCACCCCACCCCCCAGGGAATTTGGTTCCACCCAGGTGAAGGAAAAGCTCGGCATTCTGCCCACCCAGGTGGTGGACTTCAAAGCCCTATGTGGGGACTCTTCCGACAACATTCCTGGTGTCAAAGGGATTGGCGAAAAAACAGCGGTTCAATTACTAACCGAATTTGGCAGTCTGGAGCAGATCTACGCTTCCCTGGATAAAGTCAAAGACGCGGTGAGAAAGAAACTGGAAGCCGGACGGGAAGATGCCCTGCGCTCCCAATACCTGGCACAGATCCATCTCGATGTGCCGCTGGATACGGATTTAGAGGCATTCAAGCTCCAGGGGTTTGACGATGAAACGTTGCTTCCCTGCTTAGAAAAGCTGGAGTTCAACTCCTTTCTGGGCAAAATCCGGCAACTGCATCGCCAGTTTGGCGATAGCCCAGAGGAAGGGTCCGCTGAACCCGATGGGGTGGAATCCGCCAGCGCGATCGCCCATTCTCGCTACGAAGACCCCGAACTCTGGTTTTTCAGCCCTGAAGACACCGAAGCGGCACAAAATGAAGTAGCCGTCGTCATTACTCCCCACATTATTGATACACCCGCCAAGCTGACCGAACTGGTCCAACGGCTCCAAACCTTTACCCAGACTGAAACCCCCGTAGCCTGGGACACCGAAACCACCTCCCTGGAACCCCGCGATGCTGAGCTGGTGGGTATCGGTTGCTGCTGGGGCGAGGAACTTTCAGACATGGCATACATTCCCCTGGGACATGCCAAAGGCACCAACCTGGACAAAACCACTGCCCTGGAAGCGTTGCGTCCCATCCTGGAAAGTGCTACCTATCCCAAAGCCCTGCAAAATGCCAAGTACGATCGCCTCGTGCTTCGCTGCCAGGGCATTCACCTTACCGGCGTTGTCTTCGATACGATGCTGGCAAGCTATGTGCTCAACCCGGAGCGCAAACATAACCTGAGCGACCTCAGCAGCACCTACCTGGGCATCACTGCCATGAGCTACAGCGACCTGGTGCCCAAAGGCAAAAGCATTACGGATATTGCCATTCCCGCTGTAGCCAACTACTGCGGTTTAGATGTTTACACCACCTTTCTGCTGGTACCCAAACTCCGCGCCCAGTTAGAAGAAGCCCCTGCCCTGCATCGGTTGCTGCTGGAGGTGGAACTACCCCTGGAACCCGTTCTGGCAGAAATGGAGTACTGCGGGGTACGGATTGACCAGGACTACCTGAAGCAGTTTTCTAAACAGCTAGAAACGGACTTGAAGGCGATCGAAGCACGCACCTATGAGGAAGCGGGTGGGACATTCAACCTGAGTTCACCCAAGCAATTAAGCGAACTTCTGTTTGAGAAACTGGGGTTGGATCAGCGGAAGTCGAGAAAAACAAAGTCTGGCGGCTACTCCACGGATGCCTCGGTCCTGGAACGGTTGGAAGGCGACCACCCCGTCATTCGGGACATCATTGAACACCGCACCCTGTCCAAGCTGAAATCCACCTATGTCGATTCCCTGCCTACCCTGGTGCGAGCGGATACGGGACGAGTTCACACCGATTTTAACCAGGCAATTGCCTCCACAGGTCGCCTGTCGTCCTCCGATCCCAACCTGCAAAATATTCCGATTCGGACGGAGTTCAGCCGTCAGATCCGCAAAGCCTTCATTTCAGAACCCGGTTGGGTCATGGTGGCAGCAGATTATTCCCAGATTGAGCTACGGATTCTGGCACACCTGAGCCAGGAACCAGTGCTGCTGGAAACCTACCAGAACAATGAGGATATTCACAAATTGACAGCGCGGCTCTTGCTGGAGAAGGACGAGATTTCTGCTGAAGAACGTCGTCTTGCCAAGATCATTAATTTTGGTGTGATTTACGGTATGGGTGCCCAGCGGTTTGCGCGGGAAGCTGGGGTGAAGCAAACCGAAGCGAAGACCTTCATTGAGCGATTTAATGAACGCTACTCCAGGGTGTTTGCCTACTTGCAACAGATGCAGCGGGAGGCGATCGCCAATGGTTATGTCGAAACCATCCTCGGTCGTCGTCGCTACTTCAACTTCAGCAGTGAATCTCTGCGCAAGCTGCGGGGTACCGACCCAGGGGCGATCGATCTGAGTCAAGTCAAAGTCCGCGACCAGTACGATGCTCAATCTCTACGGGCAGCCGCTAATGCGCCCATTCAGGGTTCCAGTGCCGACATCATCAAAGTTGCAATGGTCAAATTGCATGATCTGATCCAGAACCGTCAGGCACAGCTGTTATTGCAAGTCCATGATGAACTGGTATTTGAAATGCCCCCTGAGGAATGGGAGGCATTGCAAGCGGAAATTAAATCCACAATGGAATCCGCCGTGCAACTTTCAATTCCGCTGGTGGTTGATATCCGTACCGGAGAGAACTGGATGGAAGCAAAGTAGCCAATTCATGCAACGGTTTCAAACCTGCCAATTATGGCAGAACTCCCTCATCGGCAGCCCACGCGATCAACGCAGAAACTCGGCTTCTTGCTGCAAAGCCCTAAATTGCCTTCGTTAGGACGCATCAGAAACCGAGTTTCCATAAATATTGAACGGTGGTGCTGAATAGCAGTATGAATTGGAACGAAGTTTCAATTCATACTATTCTCAATTCATACTCAAAATCAGCAACGCCAATATTGGACTGATACCGGGTCTAGAGAGGAATAATGCTGGCAATCTTGCCACCCTGACGTTGAACTCTTTGCATGTGAGCATTCAATTCTTCATAGGGAATAACCACTGCCTTATTCACCCGACGCACCTTGGGATATCCCGGTCCGCTAATTCCAGCAACTTCAACCCGGAACAACCGACCAGAACCAAACGCTTTTGATCCACCGAAGGCACTGTAGGAAGCATCCCCCTTACCAGCCGCCAGGAAGGCAAACCCACCTGCACCACCAGAGGGAGGCACGATCGCCGAGGCAGAGTTACGCGCCAGATCCTTCACCAGGCGAGGAGCCGTGCCTGTAAATTGAGCCAGATCACTACTAGCGGAACCCCGATAAAGCTGTAACAACCGGGTAAAGCCAACCGATCGCTGTCCCACTCCCGTTGTCACCAGGTCTCGATAGTAGGGCACAATATTTTCACCAAAGCTTTCCTGATACTCCGCTGAATCGATATAGGAGTCGATATCTGCTTCGTATCCCTTGTCCTGGTACAGATTCATGTGCTCTGTGATTTCGGACTGGTCATAGGGTGCACGTCCCAACAGGTGCTTAAAGTTGAGTTCAATCGTCCGGCTCTGGAAACTATTGTGGAAAAACTTTTGCTTATAAAGGTCTGACTTTGCCAATTGGCGCACAAATTCCTGCACCGTAATCTGGCGATTGCGCAGGAGAGACTCTGGAATGACCAATCGCTCAGCATCGAGTAGATGGGGATTGCCCAATACCTGCTGATAAACGGCACGAATGACCGCTTCAATCTCTCCCTGGGTTGCATTGGGACGCAATTCTAAAGGGGCGGCATCACTAAACGCGGATGTACCGAGGCGAGATGCTGCTGTTGTAATAGCCACCTGCAATTCTCCTTCAATAATCAGTAATGGAAAGTCAATACAATTGCCTGGCAGTTGTCTGGAGATCCCCCTACCATCCCCTCTACCCTGCGGAAAGCCGCAAATACCTGTAGAAAGGGGAACTTCCAGAGAATCACCCCCTCCAAGCTGTGGTGTATAGCCATCTCCTATATCAACCTCAAGACCCTGCATTTGCCCCCCTAGCCCCCCAATTCTGGGGAACCGAACCACTCACAGTTCCCTGGAATTGGGGAATTTAGGGGTTCAGGGTCTGCCAGCTTGAACAAAGAAGACTTCTGTATGCACGGTAGCCTTCTAAGGAGGGGATAAGGGGGAAACAGATGCCGTTATTTCGCCATCCTCTTAGACAGCCGTAACACTGATGACCTTACTGCCAGCCCGGTTAAGCTGTTGCAACTTATTCGTCAGTTGGTCATAGGGTACCAGCAGTTCTGTCGTTGTCCGGCGAACAACCGTTGATCTGGCAGAAGCGGATTGCAATACACGCAGCCGATAAACATCTCCTCGAGTACCACCTATCGCACCGGACAGGGATGCTGAAGCTGGAGGATTGATGGGGGTTGCCACATTTCTCGCCACTTCCCAGGTGAGTTTGGGTTGTTTCTGTCCTTGGGAACGATCGCTATTGGCGTAGCCACGGTAAAGGTGCATCAAACGGCTAAACCCGATCGCCCGCTGTCCAGGATGATCGACTTGAAAATCCCGATGATAGGGAACAACGTTATCACCAAAACTCCGATCATATTCCGCTGAATCAAGATATGAAGAAATCTCAGCTTCATATCCCTCAGAGGTGTACAAATCCAAATGGTATGAAATTTCAGATTGATCGTAGGGTGCCCGCCCTAACAAATGCTTATAGTTCAACTCAATAAAGCGGACATGGAAGTTGGGATACAAAAACTTTTCCCGGTAAAGTTCTGACTGAGCGATCGCCCGAACAAAATCCCGTACCGAAATACTTCCCTGAAGTAAGAGTGATTCAGGCCCCACTAAACGCTCATGTTTCATCAGATACTCATTGCCTAGCACCTGACGATAGGCTGCCCGAATCACAGCCTTGACATCATCTTGAGTCCAATTAGGACGCAATTCAACGGGTTGCGATTCCTCGAAGGGTTTAATCCCCAATCTCCCTGCTTCTTTTAAACCAGCCATAACTATTTCCCCATTCAACTAAACGAAATAGACAACTTTTGCCAGTGGTTTTTAACGTTGCAGATCATGCAAATCGTTAGATTGCCGGGAAAAGTAACCAACAACTACCCATCCATCGATAGAGCTGCTTACCTTCCCCGGCAAGATATGCACTTAGCTCAGGGCATTGATGATGTAGTCGATGTAGGAGTTGGCTTCAAGGGCAGGGTCACCCGACAAACCGTGGTTAGCCTTGATGTACTTGAGGGCTTCAACATACCAGCTGGGAGACAGTTCAAAAGTGCTGTGCATTTCAGCCAGACCAGCCAGCAGATAGTCATCAGCAGGACCCGTGCCACCTGCAATCAGGCAGTACTGAATCATCCGCACATAGTAGCCAATATCACGGGCACACTTGCCTTTACCCCGCGCATCGGAAGCGTAGTTGTTGCCCTGCATTTGGGTGGTGTAGGGGAACTTTTGATAAACCGCATTGGCAGCGCCTTCGGTCAACTGGGACGCTTTATTGGCCAGAGATCTGGCGGCTTCCAGGTCAGCCGTTGCCAGACGAAGACGACCAAAGGCAACTTGAAGTTCGGTGTTGCTCAAGAAACGACCTTGGGAATCAGCAGTTGAGACTGCTTCAGTCAATTGCGTTTTCATTGGCGTAATATCTCCCTAGTGTTTTACAAAGTTTCGGTTGGAATGCGTAATTGTCGAGTTGAAAAATGCTTGAGCATTGCACGCCAGTCAGGATTAACCTACAGCGGCAGCCGCACGATCGAAGTAGCTAGCTAATTCAGCCATCAGGGCGCTGCAATCGCCGGGTTGAATATTGTTGCGATCGTTTGCAATTGCAATCGCAGCATCTTTCATCTTGGTAACGCTGGCTGCCATAGAGCCGGTGGGAACACCCAAAGCCAAATAGGTTTCACGCAGACCATTCAGGCAGCGATCGTCGAGAACACTGGAGTCTCCGATGAACACGGCATAGGTGATGTAGCGCAGGATGATTTCCATGTCGCGTACACAAGCAGAAACCCGACGGTTGGTGTAGGCATTACCACCGGGAGCAATCAGTTGTGGCTGTTCGGCAAATAACTCCCGAGCAGCATTCGCAACGATCGTAGACGCATTGCTGGTAATACGGTTCACAACGTCATAGCGCTTAGAACCATCTTTGACTACACCCATTAATGCATCGATTTGAGCACTGCTGACTAACTCACCCCGAGTGTCCGCCTGAGAAATGACTTTGGTAAAGGCATCTAGCATTTGATTCAATCTCCTAAATTCACTTAATCGAGTATTTATGGCAACTCAAATTTAAACCGGGAGACCCGGTTCAAATTTTCAACCACCAAAACAACTGAAACAGGTTGCAGACAAACTACAGCAGTTATTTGGGGCTACTCGCTACGATTAAAGCAGTTAATTTGTGGCAATTCTGTGCAATTAGAAGGGATTAATAAGAAAAGTAATTAAGAAATATTAAGAGAACCCTGGAATCCCTTATGAGAAGGGCTTGAGAGATTCCCACAAAATTATGAAGTGTAACTCGATCTTTACATTTGGTTACATTTGAAAGGTGTTTGTCCTTGCAAGAATTCTCCCAAAAGTCTCCAAACTTTGCGATAGTTCAAAGGTTGACGGGTTCTGGACGCTGTGATGCAATTCTGGTTCAAGGATCAAAGTCTGTAATATTTTATCAAGCGAATCCAGGTTGCAATCCCCCTGCCCTTGTATGATGATCGCAATAGCTTTTCTCAGGATACGCTTTTGTGAAGTTTAGCAAAGACGGGAGTTTATGTAAGCATGGCAATTCCTCTATTAACTTATTCTCCATCCTGTCCGAATCAGCGTGTTGCTCCGCTGGGCGCACCGGATGACGAATTGACCGTTTACTCAACAGATGATCTGTTTTCGCCATCCGATATAGACAACCTGATTAATGCTGCCTATCGCCAGATCTTCTTCCATGCGTTTAAGTGGGACCGTGAAATCGTTCTTGAATCTCAATTGCGCAATCGACAGATCACGGTGCGCGACTTTATCCGGGGGCTGCTGTTATCGAATACCTTCATTGACAGCTTCTATGATAAGAACAGTAATTATCGCTTTGTAGAGCACTGTGTCGAAAAGGTTCTGGGACGGCGAGTCTATAACCAACGAGAGAAAATTGCCTGGTCAGCGGTAGTGATGACGAAGGGCGTTAAGGGGTTTGTTGATGAGCTACTCAACAGTGATGAGTACCTTGAGAACTTTGGCGAGAACACCGTTCCCTATCACCGTCGTCGGATTCTACCCAGCCGCGCCACGGGTGAAATTCCTTTCAACATTACGTCTCCTCGTTACGATGCCTACCATCGTGCCCAATTAGGTTTCCCCCAGACTATCTGGCAAGAGGTTGTGCGCAGCTTCCGCTCTTACGAAAGCAAGCCCAAAACTGGAGATCCTACTTTATTCATCAATATGGCTAGGAGCATTAGTCCGGTAGCGGCTACCCCTGCCAGAGCTTCAGTGTATGACATTGACATTGACAAGAGCGTACCGTATCGCTCTCGTTAAGGAATGTGAAGTCAGTTTAGATTGAGTTTTGGATTGGAACAAAGGCATCCTCATAGGATGCCTTTGTTCGTAAACGCACCCAATAAATTTGATGCACCGTTTTGGATAGAGTACGGTCAGGGTATCCAGATTTCCGCCTGTGAGTACTAGTGAAAAATGACCGAACCCCTTCCCCTGACTCCTTCGTAACAGAACGTAATGAAACAGGTGGGTAGGCGGGTAACGGAACGTTTTAGACTTTTAAGAAGTTCTTTATCAATCCTATGTTTCCAACACATCGTCCTCGTCGTCTCCGCAGCCATCCCCAGCTTCGTCGGATGGTGCGCGAAACTGTTTTGACCACGAGCGATCTCATCTACCCTCTGTTTGCGGTTCCAGGGCAGGGGATTGCCAATGAAGTGCGATCGATGCCAGGAGTGTTTCAGCTTTCGGTGGACAAGATCGTTGAAGAAGCCAAGGAAGTCTACGACCTGGGTATTCCTGCCATTATCTTGTTTGGCATTCCCGCAGACAAGGACACCGATGCTACCGGGGCATGGCATGACTGTGGGATTGTTCAAAAGGCGGCAACAGCCGTCAAAGAGGCAGTTCCCGACCTGATCATTATTGCGGATACCTGTCTCTGTGAGTATACTTCCCACGGTCATTGTGGCTATTTGCAAGTGGGCGACCTGACGGGACGGGTGCTGAACGATCCCACCCTGGAGTTGCTGAAAAAAACTGCCGTTTCCCAGGTGAAGGCAGGAGCTGACATTATCGCGCCCTCCGGGATGATGGATGGCTTTGTGCAGGCAATTCGGGAAGGGCTGGATGAGGCTGGGTTTGAGGACACGCCAATTCTGTCCTATGCTGCCAAGTACGCCTCGGCATACTATGGTCCCTTCCGAGATGCAGCGGATTCGGCTCCCCAATTTGGCGATCGCCGCACTTACCAGATGGACCCGGGCAATAGCCGCGAAGCGCTCAAGGAAATTGAGTTAGACATTGCCGAAGGGGCAGACATGCTGATGGTCAAACCAGCTCTGGCTTATATGGATATCATCTGGCAGGTGAAGCAGGCGTGTGACCTACCTGTCGCTGCTTACAACGTTTCTGGCGAATACTCCATGGTCAAAGCGGCGGCTCTCAACGGTTGGGTTGATGAGGAGCGGATTGTGATGGAAACTCTAACTAGCTTTAAGCGGGCAGGAACCGATTTGATCCTGACTTATCATGCTAAGGATGCCGCCCGTTGGTTAGGTGCCTAGTGCAAGAAAGCAGAAGTAGGAAGGCAGAAGTAGGAAGGCAGAAGTAGGAAGGCAAAACCCTGATAATTCTGCCTTCGAGCTTCAATGAACTGAGGGATTATTTCCAACAAGATGTACTAGACTCAGAGCAGAGTTTGGAGTGCGAAGTCAGTCAGGATATCCAGATTTCCGCCCGTGAGTACCAGGTTTTATATCGGGATGCACTACGTAAAAAAGGGGGCGTTGCCCCCTTTTTTAGTTTTTCTATCAGTAATTTCTATTAGTAACTTTCGTCCTGCGCTTCTTCCTTGGTGTTGGTCTGGCGGAAGGGAGTTTCGCGGACAAACTTCATGTGAATTGAGCGGTTTTGTTCGCCATCGGCGGCAACTGCCATGATCGGAAAGTCGAGTAAGCCGTCCTGGAAGGACATCTGGAACCGGAAAGTGCCATCGGGATTGAGTTGAATCGGACGACCAGCGATCGTCACTGTGGCATCGGGTTCGGTAGCTCCGTAGATAATCAGTTCTGCGTCAGCAACCAACCAGAACTTGCGAGCGCGAATGGGGGGCATCGAAGCTGAGAAACCGACTCCGGACATGGTTAACCCCGACATCGTTAGTCCCGACATGGTTAACCCCGACATCGTTAGTCCAGAGAAGGTAGGAACGCCGGAAACACCGGGAGCGAATCCCATCCCCATGCCAGAAGGGAACAGCGAGGAACTGAGCGCCGCCCCAGAAGCCATTTGCATGGAGCCAAAGACCGAACCCGGAACGTGCTGCATAGAGCCAAAGAGAGAGCCTGCTACCCGCATCGCTTCGGCGGACTCTGCCATGCCAAAGATCTGGTCATAAATGGGATTGCCGGTTGCCAGCCGACGACCCGGAGGAATTAGCGTGGCGAAGGTTTTGCCGCGCAGGTCTTCATCCCAGCCAATGGTGGCGAAGTAGTCTTCGTACCAATCCGAGGGGAAGACGGGGGGAATGCGGCAGGGAGCCGATCGCGCCAGCATTAACCAACGCCCATCTACTGTCAGGTAACCAATCTCGGCAATGTAGTCGCGATCGCTGACCGGAATCGGCACATACCAGTCCCGCGCTATCTCATCACAGTCGTACTGCTGCAAGCTATGGGGAGCCTGATGGCTCAGGTCTACTTCAGTGACATCGTAAATTCGCAGTGCCAACTTTTGCCCACCCTGGCGACGCACCTCTTCCCGGTGTTCGTTGGGAACATCCCAATAGGCGTATGCCCACTGGGGGTCACGGGGCATCAGAATGATCCGGCTCTCCCCATAACCATCGGGAAGCCCAGGCAATCCTTGGTCTACGGATGCCAGGTCTTCACTGCTGAGGTCGGTCTGTCCGACATCAAACTTGGCAGCTTCCACATTCGATTGATCATCACTGGAAAGGGCTGCCATTGCTATAGCCCCGGCTCCGGCTGCCAGGGTTGCGCCTGCCAGTCCAGGATCAATTGGTGGCGGTGGCGGCGGGGGGACATCACCGGGGGAAGGCGCGACTGGGGATGCTTCGATCAGCAAGTCCTGATCAGAATAGGCAGGCGGAGAAACCCGAATCGAGTTTGATCGTGCTGCCGGTAGCCAGCCTCCATCCCGCGTCAAATAGCCCACCTCTGCAACATAATCCCGGTCAAATGCGGGAATCGGCAGGTTGCGATTCTCTAACCAATCCGCTACATCAAATTCTTCCGAACTAGGGGGGTTCTGGGTTGCCGGATCTAACCCGGTGACATCGTAGAGCCGTAAAACCAGGTTTTCTCCTCCCTGCGCCTGCATTTCTGCCTTATGCTGATCGGGTATTTCCCATTGGGCGTATGCCTGGTGATGGTCGCGGGGAGTGAGGGTAATGTGGCTGCGTCCAGGGGATTTGCCTGCCAATCCTGCGATCGCGGCGGCTCCGACACCAACTGCGGCGGCTCCCGCCAGTCCAGCGGGGATGTCGATTCCTGGAGTGGATGCCGTGGTTGCTGAGACAGGTGTTTCTGGGACAGCACCAATCACCGTATCGGCGGCAGGTGGGGGCGTGGCTCCCGGTACGACCGATGGCGGGGGTGGTAGTTCCTCAGGAGTGATTACATCGGGTGTTGCTGCTTCAGAAGCAGGATGTACCGGGGGAACCGGGGGTGGGGGAGCGATCGGGGGCGAGGGGGGAGTCGGCGTAACCTGGTTAGAGCCATCGGCGGTTTGGTGTCCTCGACTACGCCAACCCAGCCAGAGTAGGGGCAGTAGCGGCAGCAACAGCAGCCAGAGCCAGGGGGAAAGGACACCCTCCGTACTGCTGCCAAGGCTACCCCAATGGGTTCGTAGGGGTGTAAGGGCAGCGGGCTGGGCTGTTTCGACGGGAGGAACTGGGGCAGAAGGGGTTGTCCCATCAGGACTGGCTACCGCATCAGGACTGGCAGGAGCGGTTTGGGCGATCGCCCCCTCTACCCTGGCGGTTTCAATGGCAGACCGATTTTCAGCCGCAGTGGCATAGGCAAGAAACGCCTGCACCGCCACCGGAGGAGTATCCTTATAAACGTAGACTAGGGGCTGAGAGAAGGGATAGCGAGGATCGTTGGGTAGGGTCTGGTGCATTTGCAATACCCGCACTCCTGGCTGGTTAAACACCTGATCGGCAATGGCATAGCTAATGCCATCGGTGCCCAACTCTTTAAGAACCGCTTCCGTACTGTCTTCCTCTATTTTGATGGCACTGGCAACCACGGCAAAAGGAGCGGCTTTAAACACGGGATAGGCGCGAAAAGCCTGACGGGTATCGCTGGTTTCCGGTCGGTCAATCAAGCGAATGGCACCGGGATCGCCCCCAACCTCTGACCAATCCGTGATTTCACCTCGGAAAATCTGCGCAAACTGTTGATCTTGGATGTTGCCGTTAAAAGAATTATTGGGTGCGACAATCAAGGCAATCTTATGGCGGGCAACCTCAATTTGTTTTAACCCCTGGGCAATTTCCTCATCCGTCAGGGGGCGACCTATCGCCGCCAAATCCACCTTGCCATCCAGGACTGCCTGAATTGCCGTTGGAGTTCCGTTATAAGCAAACTCAACCGTGGTGCCGGGATACTGCGCCTCGTACTTTTCTTTCAGCACTCGGTTAATCCCCCTCATGCTGGTCGAGCCATCCACCCTCACCTTCTGATCCTTGGGCACAACTGGAGGCAGACTAAAGGAAGGTGCCGGAGACTGGGCTAAAGCTAGGTCGAGCGATGGAAAAAACGGTAGAGGGGTTGCAGCAGTGGAAGCCAGAGCCAGCAATATAGCGAAAGAGAACACGGAATAATCTTTTTTTGGCAACATCATATTAAAAAGCGGCGTAGCCAGTCCTGTTTGACGTTAATTTTTGCAAAAGACACCCGAATTGTATAGTCCTCTGTCCAGTAAAGGAAGCTCTTATGGACACCGCCTCCCTTGATCCAGCCAATAATCCGGCAAAAGATCCGCCAAATTCCCTGCAAGCGACTCTGAGCAAGATGGAGATGACGCTGAGCACGATCGCCGATGCGATTGTTTGGACAGATGCCCAGCAGCAAATTGAGTGGTACAACCCTGCCTTCGATCGCCTGATGGGGCATCCTCCCACCTCCTTGATTGGCTCCCCATTGAATCATCTGCTGCCGCTGGTCAAGTCCGGTCAACCCGTGCCTCCAGAGGACTATCCAGATGCAAAAGCGCGGCGGCGGGAGTACCAGACAACGGACTATCGGTTCCCTCAGGGCGATCGCTCCCGGCAATTGGAAATTATAGCCAACCCGATCAGTTCTGAGGGCGGACAATCGGTGGTGCTGGTTCTGCGGGATGTCACCCAGGCGAACCGCGTGGCAGCGGAACGGCAGCAGGTTGAGCAGGAACAGGAAAAGACCCTCTCCCTGCTGAAGGCAACCCTGGAATCAACGGTAGACGGCATTCTGGTCGTAACCCACGATCGCAACACCCCCGTCTATAACCAGAAATTTTTACAAATGTGGGGCTTGTCCGAGTCTCTGATGCAACCTGGAGTAGCGGACGAACGCCTGAGCGCGCTAAGTGAACAAACGAAAGATCCAGAGGGATTCACCGCCAGGATATGGGAACTGTTTCGCGATCGCCCAGAGGAAACGGTTCTGGATACGCTGGAATTCAAAGACGGGCGCATTTTTGAACGCTACTCCCAACCCCTACGCAACGGGGATCAGGTGATTGGTAGGGTCTGGAGCTTCCGTGACGTAGCAGAACGCAGGCGGAACGAGCAGGCACTGCAACAGCAGGCAACTGCCATCAAAGCCTCGATTGACGGCATTGCCATCCTGGATGCAAATGAAACCTATGTATATCTGAACGACTCCCACGCCCGCATCTATGGTTACGACAACGTTCAGGAATTGATTGGCAAAAACTGGAAAATTTTGTACAGCGAAGCCGAACAACAACGGTTGGAACACGAGGCATTTCCGGTGTTTCAACAGAATGGGCACTGGCAGGGAGAGGCGATCGGCATTCGTCGCGATGGCAGTGCCTTTCCCCAGGAAGTTTCCCTGTCTGCCACCCAGACCGGGGGGCTGGTCTGCATTGTGCGGGACATTAGCCATCGGAAACAGGCAGAAGCCGCCCTGCGGCAGGCAGAGGAGCGATATCGCAGCATTTTTGAAAATGCCGTTGTGGGGATTTACCAGATCACACCGGACGGGCAGTACCTGAGTGTCAATCCCACCCTGGCTCAGATGTACGGCTACGAATCGCCCGAAAGTATGATTGCCCATCTGACGGCTATTTCCCAGCCGGTTTATGTGAAGGGCGATCGCTGGCAGGAATTCAGGCAATGTCTCGCCACCCATGACACCGTTACCGATTTTGAGACAGAGGTTTACCGCCAAGATGGCAGCACCCTCTGGGTATCCGAAAACGCCCGCACGGTGCGAGATGCTAGAGGAGCCATTCTCTATTATGAAGGCACCAGCATCGACATCACGGAACGGAGGCAAGCTGAACAGGCACTACGGAACAGCGAAGAACGCCTGCGGCTGGCGCTCGAAGCCGGACAGATGGGCATCTGGGACTGGAATATCCTCACCGGAGCCGTCAAGTGGTCTGACAATCTGGAAGAAGTCCACGGTATGGAACCGGGCAGCTTTGGCGGTACCTTTGAGGAGTTTCTTCAGATTGTTCATCCCCAGGATCGGCAATGGGTGGGTCAGGCAATTACCCATGCTGTTGAACGGGGTACCGATTACGACATTGAATTCCGCATTCTCTGGGCAGACGGCAGCATTCACTGGATCGCTGGAAAAGGTCAAACCTTCCACGACGGCGCAGGCAGAGCCATTCGCATGATTGGCACCGGCATGGACATTACCGAACGCAAACAGGTCGAAGCCGAACGCCAACAGGCAGAAACCGCCCTGCGCCAGAGCGAAGAACGGTTACGATTAACCCTCGACTTTTCCCGGATTGGCATCTGGAGTTGGGACTTAGTGACGGGATCGCTGATCGCCAGCAAAGAATCCATGCGGCTGGTGGGGCTGGAACCAGGGGTAGAAGTCAGCTACCCCCTGTGGCGGAATCTGGTGCATCCAGAAGACATTGACCCGGTGGAGCAGGCACTCACCCATGCCCTGCAAACCCACACCGACTATGAGGCTGAATATCGCGTGATCTATCCCGATCGCAGCATTCGCTGGATCGTTGCCAGAGGGCGGTGTGTCTACGATGATGCCGGACAACCCCTGCGGATGCTGGGTGTCCTGATTGACATCACCGATCGCAAACTGGCAGAGGACGCGCTGCGGGAGAGCGAGGCAAAGCTGCGACTGACCCTGGAATTTGCTCGGATTGGCACCTGGGACTGGAACATTGCCGCTGCCCAAATGCTGCTCGATGAAAGCGCGATCCGATTACTGCAAATTGCTCCTGAGGAAACCGATGCCCCTGGTGATGCCTGGTTTAACCGGATTCACCCGGATGATGCCGATCCATTCCGACAGACGTTGCAGGCATCTCTGGCAAACCACGCCGATTTTGAAGCAGAATATCGCCTCCTGTTTCCCGATGGCAGCCTGCGCTGGTTGCTGGATCAGGGACGGGGTGTTTATGACGAAGCGGGTCAGCCGGTGCGGATGCTGGGTGTCCTGATTGACATTACCGATCGCAAACAGGCAGAAGAGGCACTGCGCCAATCAGAAGCCAGATTCCGGATTCTCTACGAAGCGACGGGTTTAGCCGTGTTGCTGCTGGATGAAACCGGCTTTTTTGACTGCAACCAGGCAGCGGCAGACCTGCTTGGCTACCCGCGCCAGGACATTGTGGGTAAGTATCCCAGCGAACTATCCCCCCCCTACCAGATGGATGGACAGGACTCTGCCAGCCTTGCCAGTCAGTTAATTGATCTCACCCTGGAGCAGGGTAGCAGCCGGTTTGAATGGATTCATCAGCGTCCCGATGGCACCGAGTTTCCGGTGGAGGTGTGGTTGACCACGGTGGTCGTCGGCGATCGCCATTTCATCCAGGCGATCATCCAAGATCTGACCGAGCGCAAGCAAGTGGAAGCGGCTCTGGCAGAGCAGGCAAGCCTGGAGGCATTCCGGGCTGACGTAGACAACGCCCTGGCACAAAGCGACACCCTGCCAGTCATGCTCCAGCGCTGCGCCGCTGCCGTCGTGGTTCATCTGAATGCCGCCTTCGCCCGCATCTGGACCTTGAACGCGGAAGAAAACATGATGGAGCTAAAAGCCAGTGCCGGAATGTACACCCGTCTGGATGGTACCTACAGTCGGATTCCAGTGGGTAGCCCCAAAATTGGCAGAATTGCCCAGGATCACCAGCCCATCATTACCAATGACATCCAGAACGACTCCCATACCTTCAACCAAGACTGGGTGAACCAGGAGGGGTTTGTCGCCTTTGCCAGCTATCCTTTGATGCTGGGCGATCAGTTCCAGGGAGTGATTGCGATGTTCTCCCGCAAACCCATTACAGATGCGATCGCAGAGGCTTTGGGGTTCGCCGCCAGCGAAATTGCCCTGGGGATTGGACGAAAACGGGCAGAAGCCGCCCTGCGGGAGAGCGAACTGAAGTTTCGCACGATTGTCGAAAATGCCAATGATATTATCTTTTCCCTCACCCCCGAAGGCATCATTTCGTATATCTCTCCCAATGTGTTCCATACCCACGGGTATGAACCAGCGGAAATGGAGGGCAAATCCTTTGCACCATACATTCACCCCGATGATTTACCTATCTGCCTGGAGGCAGTGAACCGGGCACTCACCAGCAGCGAAAACCAGTTTGGGCTTGAATATCGCACTCTCCATCAGCAGGGTGGCTGGCGCTGGCAGGTTGCCAATATGTCGGTTTCCCAGGATGTGGAAGGTCGTCCACTGATTGTGGGCATTGCCCGGGACATCACTGAACAAAAGCGGATTGAAGCCGAACGCCAACTGGCAGAAGAGGCACTGCGGGAAAGTGAGGCACAGTACCGGGATCTGGTGGAAACGGCAAACAGCATCATTATTCGCTGGGGCACCGATGGCACCATGCAATTCATTAACGATTATGGTCAGCATTTCTTTGGCTACCATGCCAGTGAAATTCTCCATCACAATGTGGTGGGCACCATCGTTCCTCAATTTGAAAGTTCTGGGCGCAATCTCCAGGCAATGGTGCGGGATATGCAACACCATCCCGAAAACTATGCCGTCAATGAAAACGAAAATATTCGTCAGAACGGTGAACGAGTCTGGGTGATGTGGGCAAACAAACCAATTCTGAACGAGGATGGCAATATCATTGAAATTCTTTCCGTCGGAACGGATGCCACTGAACGCAAACGAACGGAAGAGGCTTTACAACGCAGCGAATTAAAGTTCCGCACCATTGTTGAAAATGCCAATGACATTATTTATGTACATAATTCAGAGGGTAACTTCACCTATGTTTCACCGAATGTCACTTCGATTCTGGGATATGCCCTGAACGAAGTAGAACAGGGATCCTTTACAGCGATCGCCCACCCGGATGATTTAGACCGATGCCGTGACGTTTTGCAACGGGTCGTTGTCCAGGGGGAAAAGCAACAGAACCTTGAACTGCGGATTCGGCACCGGGATGGTAGCTGGCGCTGGTTTAGCTGTAATGAGTCTCCCATCAGCGATTCCGATGGGCAGGTCATGGTCATGGGCGTGGCGCGGGATATTACTGATCGCAAGCGCACCGAAGCCCAAATCCAGGAAAATCTGAACCTGCTGGATGGCGTGATCAATGGCACCAGCGACTTTATCTTTGTGAAAAACCTGGAGGGGCAATACATCCTGGTCAACCGTGCTTTTGTTGAAGCCTTTGGCAAACCTGCCCAGGAAATTGTGGGTGCAGATGACTATGCCATCTTTCCCCCAGAGACAGCTCGGCAGATTGAAGCCATAGATCGCACCGTCTTTGCCGAAGGAACGGTCAAAACCTTTGAAGAAGCCGTCCCAATTCGGGGTCAAGTACACACTTTTTTCACCACCAAAACCCTCTACCGCGATGGGCAGGGAAATGTGCGGGGGTTGATTGGCATTGCGCGGGATATCAGCGATCGCAAACGTGCTGAAGAAGCCCTCCGCCTGAGTGAATTGAAGTTCCGCAATATTTTCAACAACTCCCAGGTGGGAATCTTCCGTACCGGCATTGAAGATGGCTTAATTCTGGAAGCCAATCAAAAGTATGTAGAATTTACCGGATATCAGTTTCCTGAAGAACTGCTTAATCAACATTACAGCACTGAATTTTACATCAACCCAGAAGATCGCCAGCGAATGCTGAATGAACTCCAGGAGACGGGAGAAGTGAACAACTTTGAAATGCAGTTTCGCCGTCTGGATGGAACCATTCGCTGGGGTATGTACTCGGTACGGCTCAACCCCGATGAGCATTGCCTGGAAGGGGTGATCGCCGACATCAGCGATCGCAAACAGTTGGAAGCAGAACTGCGCCAGTCTCAGCAGTTCCTCGATAGCATTCTAAACAACATTCCCCTGGCACTGTTTACCAAAGACATCCAAAACGATTTCCGCTATGTTCTGATTAACCAGAACTCTGATCAGATTCTGGGCTTTCCCAGAGAAGGGGCGATCGGCAAAAATGATTACGACCTGTTGCCCAAAGAACTGGCAGATGCCTATCGGAAACAGGATCAAATGGCAGTTGACCTGGGCACCCTGCATGAAATTCCGGAGTACCCGATTCAGACCAGGGAGGGCACGATTCTGGCGCGATCGATGAAACTGCCCCTGTTTGACAGCCAGGGCAACCCTACCTACCTGCTCTGCATCTCCGAAGATATCACTGAACGCAAACGGCAGGAAGAAGCTCTGCGCCTGATTGTGGAAGGCACGGCAGCCAAAACGGGTGACGACTTCTTCCGCACCTGCGCCCGCTATCTGGCAGAGGTCCTTCAGGTTCACTGTGCCTTTGTCACCGAATGGTCGAATGAGCAACATACCCGCGTGCGTCTGCTGGCAATGTGGCTGGGGGGGGCATTTAGAGACAACTTTGAATTTGATCTGTGTGGCACTCCCTGTGAAAACGTGGTTAGAGGGAAGCAACTCTACTTCTACCCGGAAAATGTGCCCAGCCTTTTCCCCTACGATCCCTATATTCCAATGCTGCAAGCCGAGAGCTATTTGGGAATTCCCCTACGCGATTCCTCCGGTAAGATGCTGGGCTACCTGGCAGTGACGGATAACAAACCAATGAAGCCCGATCCGGGACGGGAACTCATTCTCAAGGTGTTTGCTGCCCGTGCCGGAGCAGAACTGGAGCGTAAACAGTCTGAAACTGCGCTCATGGTTGCCAAGGAAGCGGCGGAAGCGGCGAACCGGGCAAAGAGCACCTTCCTGGCAAACATGAGCCATGAACTGCGAACGCCGCTCAACTCCATCCTGGGCTTTACCCAATTGATGGTGCGAGATACGAGTCTGGCAACCCAACAGCGCAACTTTCTAGAAACGATCAACCGCAGTGGGGAACACCTGCTGACGCTGATCAACGATGTCCTGGAAATGTCCAAAATTGAAGCTGGACGAACGGTTCTGAACTCAGAGTCCTTCGACTTACACCTGTTGCTGCACACGGTCTATGAAATGTTTCAGGAGCGGGCAGACAATAAGTATCTGGCGCTTGAGTTTGATCAGTCTGCTGATTTACCCCAGTATGTAGTTGCAGATGAAGGGAAACTGCGGCAGATTTTAATTAACCTGTTGAGCAATGCAATCAAATTCACCCAGGCTGGTAGGGTATCCCTGGCGGCATCTGTCCTCAGCCGTCACGGAAACGTTGATGACGTTCAGCGGCAGCCAACCGATAACCAGTGGATCCTCTACTTTGAAGTGGAAGACACCGGCATTGGGATTGCTCCTGACGAACTCGAAACCCTGTTTCAACCATTTGTTCAGACATCGAGTGGCAACCAGAATAGGGAAGGCACAGGATTGGGGCTGGCAATCAGCCGCCAGTTTGTTCAACTAATGGGTGGCAGTATTAGTGTTACCAGCACCCTGGGACAGGGATCGGTTTTTAGTTTTGATGTGCCAGTGCGGTTAGTCGATTCAACGGCTGTGCCTGCCCCCGTCGCTTACAAGCAGGTGATTGGGCTTGCCCCCGATCAACCGATTTATCGGATTCTGGTGGTAGACGATCGCCCCGAAAACCGCGATCTGGTCACCCAACTATTACTGAAAGTGGGTTTTGAAGTCCGCACTGCCAATAACGGGCAGGAGGCGATCGCCCAATGGCAAACCTGGCATCCTCACCTGATCTGGATGGATATGCGAATGCCGGTTATGGATGGCTACGAAGCCACCAGACGAATTCGGGATGTGAAGTCCCGCGTTCTACTGTGTGTCAAAAACTCTACAAAGATTATTGCCCTGACCGCCAGTGCCTTTGACGAACAGCAATCCACCATCCTTGCCGCTGGTTGCGACGATCTGGTGATCAAGCCCTTCCGGGAGGCGGTAATTTTTGAAAAGATGGCAACCCATTTGGGAGTGCAGTATGTGTATGCAGCGGAACCCTCGGTAGAGGGAGGTAATGAGCCATCAGCAGAGCCTCCAACCGCCATCCCCGTGTTTAGCCTCAGTCCAGAGTCCTTCGACTCGATGCCGCCTGAATGGGTCAAGCAACTGCACCAGGCAGCCCTGGCTGTGGATAGCGATCAGATCCGGCAATTGGTGGAGCAAATCCCAGCGGGCGATCGCGCCCTGGCAGAAGCACTCACCCATCTGGTGCAGCAATACAACTTCGATGAAATTCTGGAACTGACTCAAGGCACGAACTAGCGGGTTTTAGCCCTCCAAGATCTCAAAGATTTCGGGGGCTGGGCAGAGATTGGACTGCGCCTCAAATCGAACGAGACTGGTCTTCCTCAGCTACTCGATCAGGGTGGTGCTGAATAGCAGTATGAATTGGAACGAAGTTTCACTTCATACAACTCCCAATTCATACCCAAAATCAGCAACGCCCTCGAGCAGTTAAAATGAGGGAAATATTGGCTGGTATCGTTTCACGGATTTTTCCCATGACCATCGCCAACTCCCCATCCCATCTCACCCTGCCGAATCACAAGCAGTTGCCGGAGTCCGATGGTACTTTTGTGAAAAACTTTCAAGAGCATCCCCAAAGCTTGCTACTTACCAGTTCCATCATTCCGGTTTTGGATGCGTTACATCCTGATGGACAGTATGCGATCGGACAAGATTGTGGTATTTACTGGCGACTGACTGAGCCACTGGATCGTGGCGCTGAAGCCCCTGACTGGTTCTATGTCCCCAATGTCCCCCCCCTACTTGATGGGGAACGACGTAGATCCTATGTCCTGTGGAAAGAGATTATCGCACCCTTAATTGTGATCGAGTTTGTGCCAGGAGATGGTACTGAGGAGCGCGATGTGACTTCTCCCTTTGCCGAGGGCGAATCCAAAGCTGGGAAGTTCTGGGTGTATGAGCAGGCAATTCGAGTGCCGTTCTATGCGATCTATGAAGTCGAGAAGGCTTCGGTAGAGGTCTATGAACTGGTGGGCAACGGTTACCAGCGATCCGTTCCAAATCAGCGAGGGCATTATCCGGTGCCACCCTTAAACGTTGAACTGGGAATTTGGAGCGGAAAACATTTCAATCAGACCTTGCCCTGGTTACGCTGGTGGGATAGCGAGGGCAATCTTCTCCTGACCGGGGACGAACGGGCAGAGCAGGAAAAGCAACGGGCGGAACGTTTGGCTGCCAAGCTACGAGAGTTAGGGGTTGATCCAGAGAGCCTTACTTGATGCTGAGCGAGATTGTGAGTAACGCGGCGGCTGCAAGCGCAGCCACTGTCCGAAGGTGGTTCCAGAAGGTCCAGTTGGTCAGATACATAGTCCACAGGCTGGCAGCATCCGGACTATCGGGTTGGGCGATCGCCAGTGCATCATTCAACGGTACATTGCACAGGATAGTGACCAGAACGGTTCCAGTCAGATAGAGGAAACTACCAGCCAGTACATAGATAGCGCCCGGTTGATGCCACTTCAGCAATGCCGCAACCGCCAAAAATAGGCAAACTAGAGCCGTGCCAAAGATCGCAATCATAAACCAGGGATTGATCGCGGTGATATTGATCGACTGCATCGTGGCAATGCCTTCTGATGTTGGTCGGCGGGCAAGGGCGTTCATCACAAAAGTCGAAAAGGCAAAGAAGACTCCAGCGACCAGCCCACAACCCAGCGCTGAGAACAGTTTCAATGAAAAAAATAAGGGATCAACCGTTACCATAGGTTCATTTCCTCCTGGTCTGCTAACGAACACTCCCCACGCCATTTGGTTTCTTGATTCATTCGAGTTATTTCCTTTAATAACCTGTTGACAACTCAATCGAGCAAACGTAGAAACAATCTGCCCTATGCAGCCACTAGCTCAATGATTTTGGCGCGGGCATTGGCGATCGAAATACAGGCTCGATAAGTGCTGCCTAAACGAATATCCAAATGTGCCCATCCAAATTTTGAAACCCATGTCCGCACCTAAAACCATAACTGGTTGATGCCGATAAAAATGGCTGTAAGTCATGAGATCAGAAGCTGTTCGAGACGGTTGAGAGTCTCACGCAGTCCCGCTTCCATGCCGGATTGGAGATGTCCATCCCGCTGCTCCCTTGACTGGTGTTGGATGTGGATGTGCAGCGTTGTTTTCCCGCCTTCCTCGGTCAGCGTGAAGGTATTCAGGTGATCGCTGTTGGGAATGGGTTCGTAGCGTTCGGTGGAAACTAATCGTTCCGGTGGTACAATTTCGCGGTACTCGCCTGAGAACCCATGTTCAATGCCGTTGCTGGAGTCATGCAAGACATAGCGCCAGTTGCCACCCACGCGCAGGTCAATTTCGCACACGGTCATTGTCATGCTGGTACAACCCCCAAACCAGCGCTTAACGTGCTCTGGCTGAGTCCATGCCTCAAACACGAGTTTCCGTGGAGCATTAAACACACGGGTTACGAGGATTTCTCGATCCGATGGCAAGGTTAATGCAAAACCATTGTGCTGCTGTTCGGCTTGCTTCGCTAAAAATTCGTCAAGGCAATCAAAGCTAGAATTCCATCCGGCGACGACTCCCATCTCTTCATGCTTGCGGCGATCGCTCGCAGATGCATGGGTAATTTGGAGGGTGAGTTTTGTCTTACCGTCCAGATCCTCAAACACGACTGTCATTACCATTCCCTGGGGCAAATCTGTATTGATCACCTGCTCAAAGCCTTCGTCAAATTCATCAGTCGTGACGATGCGTTCAGGGGGGACGATTTCACGAAACACCCCTTTACCGGGGTATTCGGTACCATCAGGACCAACCATGACATAGCGCGATTGACCACCCGGACGCAGATCAAATTCAGTGACACGGGTTGTAAAGCCTTTGGGTCCCCACCACTGGGCAATGTGTTGTGGCTCTGTCCATGCTTTAAACACAAGTTCGCGGGGTGCATTGAAAACGCGGGTAATGACGATCTCGCGTTCGCTTTGCGTGTCAGTGGCGCTATTTTGGCTTACCATTTTGTTTCTCCTTAGAATGGAACGTTACAGGCTATGGTTCACGACCCTGTTTCTTTTCCTCTGCTTGTAATTCTTGGAGGTAATCGTCCAGGCGATCGAAGCTTTCCTCCCAAAATTGGCGATATTGCTCAATCCAACCTGCCGCATCCTTTAGTGGTTCTGCCTCTAACCGACAGGGTCGCCACTGAGCCTCTCGACCCCGTGCAATCAATCCAGCACGTTCTAACACCTTAAGATGCTTTGAAATGGCAGGCAGGCTCATTTCAAATGGTTGGGCTAATTCAGTCACCGATGCTTCACCCCGAGCAAGATGAGCCAGGATAGCCCGCCGAGTCGGATCAGCAAGGGCAGCAAAGGTGACGCTCAGTTGATCAGTGGACATTTAGGTTTGGACGGCTTTATTTAACCAACTGGCTAATTAACTAATAGGTTAAATGTACTATCCCAGAATGTCAAGCGCTGATAGATTCTATTTCCTAAACTTTTGGGTTGCGATCGCGCGCTTACGAACTGGTGGCAGAGATAACACAGCGCAGTGAATGCAGCGAGATGGTATGAAATGCAGGGCGGTGCTTACGGACAAAAGGGGAGTGCCAACCTTTGTAAGAACCAGCGCCAATCGTGAAGTCACCAATCAACAGTATGGGTTACGCTCGTAGCCTGCGTCATGGCTGTGCTAATGCTAATCAATTTCTACCCTTTAGTAGGTGGTATTTGTACTGGGCTGAGTATAAAGTTATATACACCTATTGCATCTTGCCATCTACCAAATGTTCAATTTATGTTCTGCCATGAAGATCAGAGCATTGGGAACAAGGGCAGGGTGAGGCAGTGAATGGTATAGCAACCTATTTGTTGTAAAACATCTATGGAAAGTCGAAGGGATCGTCGCTGTAATCCTTGGGCTAATGAACTGGATGATTTGATTCGTGGGGCTTCGGGCGGATTCCTGTTCGGCATCCCCCTGATCTATACGATGGAGGTCTGGTGGATTGGGGCTTCTGTGAAGCCACCGCGAATGTTGCTGGCGTTGCTACTGACTTTTGTGATCGTATTTATGTTGAATCGCACCGCAGGCTTTCGCAAAACAGAGGATACTTCCGTAATCAATGCATTGATGGACTCTGTAGAGGCGATCGCCCTGGGAATGGTTTGCACCAGTTTAGTGCTGGTGTTGCTCCGAGAAATTACATTTAATACGCCCTTGCATGAGACGGTAGGCAAAATTCTTTATGAAGGAATTCCGTTTACCCTGGGAGTTGCCTTAGCTAATCAGGTTTTGAGTGGTGATCGGCAGGGAAATGACGAGAAGAGCGATCATCCTTCCCGAACGAAGGACAAAAACGGAAAACTGAATGCTACCCTGTCTGATGTTGGCGGCACTATCATCGGTGCTATCATCATTGCTTTCAATATTGCCCCTACGGATGAAGTGCCCATGCTGGCATCGGCGGTTTCAGGTTTGCGTCTACTGGCAGTCATGGCGGCATCTTTATTGATTTCCTATGCGATCGTATTTGCAGCAGGGTTTGCCAATCAGCAAAAACGCCACCAGCAGCAAGGTATTTTTCAACATCCAATGAGTGAAACGGTCATCTCATATCTGATCTCCCTTATCAGCGCAGCGGTGATGCTGGTTTTCTTTGACAAACTGAATTGGGATGACCCCTGGCAACTGTGGTTAAACTACACGCTGATTCTGGGCTTGCCAGCAACGATTGGCGGGGCGGCGGGACGGTTGGCAGTATGAATCAGAGGCAGAAGGAGGATCATTGGCTACAAAAGACGAAGCGACCGCCCCGTAATTCGGCGGAATGGGTCACTTTTAGTGTTTCCTTTTTCATTTTGGTGGCGATCGCTGGGTTAGTGGTTTACTCCTGGATCACCAAACGGCAGGAACCTCCTATTCTGACCCTTGATCGCACTGAGTCCATTAGAGAAATTGATGGTAAATTTTATGTTCCCTTTGAAATATCGAATAAAGGGGGAGAAACGGCTGAGTCTGTCCAGGTTGTTGCAGAATTACAGATCAACGGACAGGTGGATGAATCGGGTGAATTTGTGATTGATTTTCTTTCTCAAGACGAGAAAGAAGAAGGCGCATTTATCTTTGACAAAGATCCGCGCAAGGGCAACCTGATTTTGCGAGTTTCCAGTTATAAACTTCCTTAGGCAGAGGAATTCAATGTCATACCGACTTTGAGCGTATTGCCAAGCACATGAAACGTGATTGGATAAAAAATGTCAACTATAGGATGGATGAGCTTTAGCCCAGCCTCAGCGAAGCCATGCACTAGGTTATTAGCGTAATCATGCGACGGTGAGTTACGTGCCTTAACCCACCCTACAGTAAGTCTTACGTTTAATTAGCCTACCTTCTTAACTCTCCAGCCATCAAAAAGTATTCCTGGAAACTTTTTGTTCTTTGGGAATAGATTTAGAACCCTTACTTCCAAGGAAGGAGGAATCGAATTGAAGCGTTCGTTACATTCTAAGAGATGTGGAAAGCGAGTTTAGATCTATGAATAACATTCAAGAAAACATGAAACCTGAAAACATGCAGAGAAATTTGGAAGAAAGCTTGCCCAAAAATCCTGATCAAGTTCGGGATAAGTTCCAGGCTGCCCATGAAAGAGAAGAAGGAACTATTGAGAAAGGGAAAGAAGCATTCCAGGAGAATATAGCTAGCAAACTTCCGATTCCCACTCCTAAATCTGGAATTACGGTTGGTCAAGCTAGTGCCCATGAAGTCAAGTCCCGCCTGGAATGGGGTGAACCCGGTCTAACTATTCTAGATATCCGCGATCGCGACGCTTTCAATCAGAGCCATATTCAAGGTGCGATGAATATGCCAACGGATACGCTGCGTGACATGGCTGAATTCAGCCTGGAAGCCAAGCGGGATGTTTACGTTTACGGCACTAGCGATGATGAAGCCGCTTCTGCGCTTAATCTCCTGCGTGAGGCTGGACTGGAACGGGTGGCTGTCATCCAGGGTGGAATGAAGTCCTGGCAAGCGATTGGGGGCCTGGTTGAAGGTCCGGCTACCGATAACAATCCGGGTCCTGCTGCTTACAATGTAGTCTCTCGTCTGAAGGAGTTTGCGGAAGAGAGAGCCAGAGAGCGGCAAATGAAATAACCATCAGCACTGATTTGGATCGATCGTGGGTTTAACCCACAGCGGTTCAGCCAAGGTTGCCATCATTTCATCATTCCTCGCCCTCTGCTACTCTTCTACGGAAGCGGCAGGGGGCGAGAATTGGCGGATATAGCAATTTCTAAACCAATAGTTATGGCAACACCGTCAGCAGCGATCGTGGAAGGTTCGCTTAATCACATCTAACTGTTGTTCACGGGTTAGTTTAATGAAGTTGACGGCATAACCAGAAACACGAATCGTAAGCTGAGGATATAGTTCAGGATGCTCCATGGCATCGAGTAATGTATCACGATTCAAGACATTCACATTGATATGGTGCCCGCCATCGTGGAAGTAACCATCTAACAGACCCACGAGATTGGTCAAGCGATCGCCTTCTACCTTGCCGAGTGCGGTTGGCACAATCGAAAATGTATTTGAGATACCGTCCTGCGCGTAGGCGTAGGGAAGTTTGGCGACTGAAGCCAGTGAGGCGATCGCGCCCTTGCTATCCCGCCCATGCATAGGATTTGCGCCGGGTGCAAACGGTTCACCTGCCTTCCGTCCATCTGGTGTGCTGCCAGTCTTTTTACCATAAACCACATTGGAAGTAATCGTCAGAACAGACTGGGTTGGCACAGAATTGCGGTAGGTCTTGTGTTGCTTCAGTTTATTCATGAAGCCTTTCACCAGATCGACGGCAATTTGATCGACCCGATCGTCATTGTTACCATACTTTGGAAAGTCTCCTTCAATTTGATAGTCAATCGCTAATCCATGTTCATCTCGCACAACCTTGACTTTGGCGTATTGGATGGCTGATAGCGAATCTGCTACCACGGACAATCCAGCAATACCACACGCCATGGTGCGGAATACATCGCGATCGTGCAATGCCATTTCTAACCGCTCATAGCAGTATTTGTCATGCATGTAGTGGATGACATTGAGGGTATTGATGTATGCCTTTGCCAGCCAGTCCATCATCCGATCAAACTTTTGCATTACCTCGTCATAGTTCAGATAGTCAGCGGTAATGGGAGCATAAGCGGGTCCAATCTGTTCACCCGATTTCTCATCCTTACCGCCATTGATGGCATAAAGCAGCGTTTTTGCTAGATTCACCCGTGCCCCAAAGAACTGCATTTGTTTACCAATCCGCATGGCAGACACACAGCAGGCGATCGCATAGTCATCCCCCCAATAGGGGCGCATCAAATCATCATTCTCGTACTGAATCGAACTGGTTTCTACGGAAACTTTGGCGCAGTAACGTTTGAACGCGATCGGCAATCGTTCTGACCACAGGACAGTCAGGTTGGGTTCCGGGGCAGGACCTAAGGTGTAAAGGGTGTTGAGGATACGGAAGCTGGTCTTGCTAACCAGTGGTCTACCATCTTCACCGATCCCACCAATACACTCCGTTACCCAGGTAGGATCACCAGAGAACAAATCATTGTAGTCCGGTGTTCGTAGGAAGCGCACCATACGCAGCTTCATCACAAAATGATCGATCAATTCCTGAAGCTCTGATTCGGAAATAGTACCGTTCTGCAAATCACGCTCAAAATAAATATCTAGAAAGGTCGATACCCGTCCTAGAGACATCGCTGCGCCATTCTGCTCTTTCACCGCTGCCAGATAAGCCAGGTAAAGCCACTGCACAGCTTCTCTGGCATTGGCAGCGGGGCGGCTAACATCCAAGCCGTAGCTTGCTGCCATTTCTTTTAGCTCAAACAAGGCTTTAATCTGTTCATTGATTTCTTCGCGCAGTTGAATGGTATCCGCATCAATCGTGTCAACTTCCAGTGATGTCAGTTGGTCTTTTTTGGCATCAATCAGGCGATCGCAGCCATACAGTGGTACACGGCGATAGTCACCAATGATGCGTCCTCGCCCATAGGCATCGGGTAGCCCGGTAATAATCCCGGAATGGCGAGCCAAGCGAATTTCTTTGGTATAGCCATCAAATACGCCATCGTTATGGGTTTTGCGATATCGGGTAAAGACTTCCTCGGTCGTCGGGGCGAGTTTATAGCCATAAGCCTGCAAGGATGCTTTGACTACACGAATGCCGCCCAAAGGCATGATCGCTCGTTTCAGGGGTTGATCGGTCTGCAACCCTACAATTTGTTCCAGATCCCGGTCAATGTAGCCAGGACTGTGGGAAGTAATCGTGGAAGCGATCGCCGTATCGACATCGAGAATTCCTTTGTCTCGCTCCTGTGCCATTAAATCTTTGACTTGACTCCAGAGGCGTTGCGTCCGAGCGGTTCCACCTGCTACAAACGATTCATTCCCCTCATAGGGTGTGTAATTGGATTGGATGAAGCCACGCACATCCACTTCATTCATCCAATTGCCAGAGTGAAATCCTTGCCATTGCGCAAACATATTGTTGTTGCCTCCTGCTTGAATAGGCAGTCAAGGTTTAGTGATGAGTCACAAGGGTCAAGTTGCCTGTTTCTCGTCTCCATCCGGTTATAGAACAAAAGTTTGGGGAACTTGTGAGGACTCTAAGGTTTTGCAGGTGGCTTTAAAGTTTCTGTGGCTTACCTATTGAGCCTGGGGTGAATGGATCAACGTTCACGGCGTTAAAGCACTTGCATGTAGAGATGATGAAGCTTATGAGCTAAAGAAGCGAAGCCTCTTTTTTTACGGCAAAGTTGGGAATTCTTAAAAAAGGTGGGACTGGAATTCAATCACACGCCAGTCTGTATGGGCAGGTTTAACCATGCTAAGTAGGTGGGTTGAATTAAACGTAGGATGAGTTAGCGTAGCGTAACCCATATTGCTCAAAAGTTTGTTGTTTGATCAAGAGGCTGCCGTATCTTACAAATAATTGCGCCTGTCTACTTACCAGCAACTGTTCGGTAATGCTGATATAGCGTTTTTGAATCCAGTGAGGTACATGGATAGTTATAGAACCCTTGAGTCAAACAGATGAGATGTACCTCACCCAGAAAGGAAACGCTATGGAGGGTAGAGTCAATTCATCCCCGCTACTCCTCAAACTGATTGAAGTTCTGCTACTTAAAAACTGCATGGTTAGACTCTAACAGGGTTCTACGAATAATTTAAGCTTGGAAGCCGTCAATCTCATCCTTTTATGGACACTTCTCAAATTATTGTGTTGGTAAGTGGTTCTGCTACAGATAGAGTCACCTATCGTAACTGGCTTCAGGATGCCTTCCCCACCTACACATTCCTGGAAGTGGACTGTGGCAAAGCAGCCCTGGAGATTTGCCAGCAGGGAATGCCGACGGTGATTTTGCTAGACGATCTCCTCCCCGACCTGGATGGGTTGAATTTTTTAGCCCAACTGAAGCAGCAAACTGTCTGGCAGCCAATGCCTGTGGTGGTTCTGGGCGAGGATGAGGTCGCGGTGGCTGTTCAGACGATGAAGCGTGGGGCACAGAACTACTTGGTCAAGCCCAAACTGACTTCCGCCATCCTCTGCCGCGCTGTAGAGGAAGTAGCCGGGAACCCAGAGTTCGCGCCAACCCAACCACCGCCCCATAAAGCTCAATCCATTCTCCTGGAGCAACCAACCCAAGTAGCTCTGAAGCAGGAAGATTTCTTTGCATCCGCAATTCTAGATGTGGTAGAGGCGCTGGTTGTGGTCATGGATTGCGAGGGACGAATTGTCTGTTTTAATCGGGTATGCGAACAGGTCAGCGGCTATTCCTCGACAGAAGTGATGGGTCAGCTATTTTGGGATTTCCTGTTGCTCCCTGAAGAGATTGAGGCAATTAAAGGTGTATTTTATTCTCTGTGTTCTGGGCAGTTCCCAAACAAGCATCAGAATCATTGGGTAACCAAGCATGGAACCCGGCATCTGATTGCCTGGTCAAATACAGTTTGGGTCAATGGAGCGGGGACGGTTGAGTATGTGATTGGCACTGGAGTGGATTTAACCGATCGCCAGCGTGCCGAAGCAGAACGTCAACAGGCGGAAGCCTTGCTCAAGCGTAGTGAGGCAACCAATCGTGCCCTTATCCAGGCAATTCCAGACTTGCTCATCCGTATGAGCCGGGATGGGGAGTACCTTGGGATGACCAGTTGCAGAACGATTAAGGGTGCCTATCCGGTAGACGCTGTGCAAGACAGTGCTACCTTTGCAGCCGTGTTTCCCGACTTAAGTCAACAAAAACGGCGCTATCTCCAGCGGGCACTGGAAACGGGAGAACTACAAATTTATGAACAGGAAATTCAGCTTGGAGATTCGACGCAATTTGAAGAAGTGCGAATTGTTCCCAGTGGGATGGATGAAGTTTTAGTTATTGTGCGAGATATCACCCAAGAGCAAGCCACATTGCGCGAACTGAGACAGGTAGAAGCATCGCTGAGACAGAGCGAAGCAACCAACCGCGCTATTTTTGCAGTCATCCCTGATGTTTTGGTACGGATGAGCCGGGATGGGCGCTGTTTAGATTTTGTGACCGGGACCGAAAATCAGACGTTCTACCCACAGGGTGCCCTTCCGGGGTTAAACATTGCGGCATATTTGCCCGCTCCTCTGGCGAAACAGCGGCTGCACTACATTCAATTGGCGATGGAAACGGGAGAGTTGCAAATTTATGAGCAGGAAATTCAAGTTTCAGACACCGTTCAAGTTGAGGAAGTACGCATTGTGCCGAGCGGAGCCGACGAAGTTCTGGTGATTGTGCGCGATATCAGTGAACGCAAACGAGCAGAAATTGCGCTCCAGACGAGTGAAGCTCGTTTCCATGCATTCATGAACAACAGCCCAACCGCTGCCTGGATTACGGATGCCAATGGGCAGATGCTTTACGTCAGCCAAACCTACTGCCAGATATTTAATCTGAGAACTGAGAACCTGATTGGGAAAACAGTATTTGAACTTTTTCCGGCTGAAATTGCCCAGCAGTTTCTAGATAATATCTGCTGGGTGGCAGAGACTGGGCAGGTCAAAGAAATTGTGGAGAGTGCGCCCAAACAAGATGGCACGATCGGTCAATTTCTGGTTTATAAGTTTCCGTTGCCGGAACCGACTGGGCAAAAATTAGTCGGGGGTGTGTCGATCGAAATTACTGAGCGATTGCAAGCAGAACAGGCATTGCGACAACTGAATCAGGAACTGGAAGATCGAGTTGAACAGCGAACCGCAGCCTTAAAGGCAAGCGAAGCCGTTTTACAGGCAGTGTTTAACCAGGCGGGGGTTGGCATTAACCTCACCAGTCCGGATGGGCAATATCTCAGGGTAAATCAAACCTACTGCAATATCTTGGGCTACACTCCAGAAGAACTGCTGCAAAAGGACTTCAAGCAGATCACCTATCCAGAGGATCAGGAAATAGGTTTGCAACAGTGCCAACGATTGTTTGCAGGAGAAATTGATGGGTGCTCCCTGGAGAAACGCTACATTCGCAAAGATGGCAGTCTGGTTTGGGTCAACGTTGCTGTGACAGCCGTGTACAAGACTCCCGGTGAAGTCGATTATGCGATTTGTATCGTCGAAGATATCGACTACCGGAAACAGGCAGAGGCACAATTACGTCACAGTGAAGCTCGTTACCGTGCCATTGTTGAGGACCAGACTGAACTGATTGCCCGGTTCGCACCAGATACGACCATTCTGTTTGCGAATGAAGCATATTGCCGTTACCTGGGGGTGAAGCGCGAAGAAATCATTGGGACGAGCTATGCCCCCACAATTTTTGAGGCAGACCGGGAACTGTTTGTCCGACAGGTGCAGACCATGAGCTTTGAAAATCCAACGGTGATGATCGAGAATCGGCTCATTATCAATGGTGAAATACGCTGGACCCAGTGGATCAACCGCATGTTGTTCGATGATCAGGGCAATTTTATTGAATATCAGGCAGTGGGACGAGATATCACCGATCGCAAACGAGCAGAAGAGAAATTACGGCAACAACTCGAACAGGAAGTTTTGGTTGCAACGATTACCCAGCGAATTCGAGAATCACTGAATTTATCGACCATTTTGAATACCACGGTTGCTGAAATTCAACACTTCTTACAGGCAAGTCGGGTATTGGTTTATCGTTTATTGGCAGATGGTTCAGGACAAACCGTGGCTGAAAGTCGAAAGCCGGAGTGGCAATCCATGCTGGAACTGCGCTTTTCTAGCGAAGCATTTCCGCCAGAAGGTTACCAGCGCTATGTGCAGGGGCACGTTTATGTGTTATCCGATCGCAACCAGGAGTCAGTCATCCCCTGTATGACTCAATTCATGCAGACCTTCGATATCCAGGCAAAGTTAGTTGCGCCGATTATTCACCAGGAGGTTCTTTGGGGCTTGTTAATTGTGCATGAGTGTGGGGCACCGCGACAGTGGCAAGCCTGGGAAGTGCGGTTACTTCAACAACTGGCGAACCAGCTTGCGATCGCAACGAAACAATCTGAATTGTACCAGCAGCTTCAAGCCGAACTGCGTGAACGCGAACAAACCCAGGAATTGTTAGAGCAAGCAAATAATGGCCTGCGCATCTCTAATCTGGAGTTAGCCCGTGCCACCCGTCACAAAGACGAATTTCTGGCAAACATGAGCCATGAACTGCGAACCCCCTTAAATGCGATCCTGGGTATGTCAGAGGCTTTGCTAGAGAAAATCTGTGGTCCCCTGACGGAGCAACAACAAAAGGCGATTACCACGATTGAGAAAAGCGGCATTCATTTGCTGGAGTTAATTAATGACATTCTGGATCTGGCAAAAATTGAAGCCGGAAAACTGGAGTTGAATATCACCTCGGTTGCGATCTCACCCCTATGTGACTCCAGCCTTTCGTTTGTGAAACCAATGGCAAACAAAAAAGGAATTCAATTGAGGTCTCAAATTCCACCTGAGCTAGGTTGTATTAAAGCCGACGATCGCCGCTTACAACAGGTTCTCATCAACCTCCTGAGCAACGCAGTCAAGTTCACTCCTACGGGTGGTTCTGTCAACTTAGAAGTCTGGATTGAACAGAACGCCAATCCCCAAAGAATTGAAGATCCAAAGGTGCGCGGACACCAGGCTACGGAGACAACCTTAACCAATCTCTCCCTATCGCCTCTTCCCACCCTCTATCTTGCTGTGAGTGACACCGGCATCGGCATTGCTGAGAAATATTTTGACCAGATTTTCCAACCATTTCGGCAGATTGATAGCTCCCTCAGTCGCCAGTATCCTGGAACAGGGTTGGGATTAGCATTAGTGTGGCGTATTGTAACTATGCATCAAGGTACCATCTCTATAGAGAGTAAAATAGGGGAAGGATCCCGTTTTACGATTTGCTTGCCCAATTATCAGGGACTGCCCAGGGCAGAGGACTAATGGTTGAGAATCCGGTTCACAGGATCAAAATCGTGGATTGAATAAAATGCCGGTTTCAGCCCTCACCCCCGTCCCTTCTCCCCAGGGAGAGGGGTGCCGGAGGCGGGGTGAGGGAAATTGCAAATTTCATCTTATTTAATTCCCATTCCTCAGGAGCGCTAATTGTGGAGAATCCAGCATCTATCTTAGTTATTGATGATGAACCCAATAACTATGATGTCATTGAGATGCTGCTTATGAATGATGGGCATAGGCTGAGTTATGCCCCTAGTGGCTTCGAAGCATTGAGTTATCTGGAACAGACCCAACCGGATTTAATTTTGCTGGATGTGATGATGCCCGGTTTGAATGGGATTGAGGTTTGCCATCAGATCCGCGATAATCCACGCTGGCAACATATTCCCATTATCTTTGTGACCGCACTGAACACGAAAGAAGATCTGGTTAGTTGCCTGGAAGCAGGGGGAGATGATTTCATCAGCAAGCCTGTCAATCGCCTGGAGTTGCAAGCCAGGATTCGTTCTATGCTGCGAGTAAAACGGCAATACGATGCTTTGGAAGCCACCCTGCAATTGCGAGAGGATATGTCTAACATGGTCGTGCATGATCTGCGAAATCCCCTCAGTAGTATCCTGCTGGGTTGTAAACTGTTACAGCTTGCAGAATTGCAGGAAAACCAACAGAACAAAATTGAGCGAATTACTGTTGCTGGACAACAGCTTCAGTCAATGATTGACAGTCTGTTGATGATGGCAAAATTGGAATCAGGCAAGCTGGTGCTAAATCGAACAGAGGTAGATTTGTGCGCCTTGGGCATGTCGGTGCTCAGCGATTTTGAAGCGATCGCCGCCCAGAATGAAGTCACCCTAACGAGTGATTTGCCAGCACCGGGAGGCAGCGTTTGGGTGGATGTCCCAATTTTCCGGCGGGTGTTAGACAATTTGCTTTCCAATGCGATCAAGTTTTCGCCTGTAGGGAGTGAAGTTAAACTTGAAATCTCCTATGTCCCCAATGGACAAGCCAGAATTCGAGTTTTTGACCAGGGACCAGGGTTGAGTGCCAAGTTACGCCAGGGCATCTTTGAGAAATATGAAATTGTCCAACTGATCCAGGGAACTGCCCAGACAGGCTTAGGGTTGGCATTTGTTAAGCTGGCGCTCTCAGCTCATAATGGCAACATTTTGGTTGAAAATAACACACCCACAGGCTCAATTTTTATCGTCGAAGTTTGAGGGTAGGAGCCAGACAAAATTGGTGCTGCATGGGTTAGGCTGCGCTAGCCCATGTCATAGTCCGTCACCTTTTTTACTGTCAGCAAAATACGCACTTAAATGCTGTACTCGTAGCATTTCTAACAAAACAAAATTTATTATCCTCAGATGACGAATTTTGATTCAATCATTTATAAATGAGTGGGTGAAATCTTATGAGAATTGTACGGTGATCGCGGGAGCTTGTGCCAGGTTGTTGGGGTAATCATGGTTTTATTTTGATGATCCGTGGCATTTGTTAAAAACTATTTTTCTTATGGGTCATCACCATTGACGTTAATCTGAATACAGTCATAATGGTTTAGGCAGGATTAGACAGAGTGGGTTCTGACCAACCATCCTTTACTTTGCCTGGTTAACAAAATTTCTGTGGTTGGCAGTTCAAATCCTATCTAATGTAAGCAAAGTTTGCGGGGGAGCTTTGCTTACATTTTAGTCATCCGCAAAGTTAGATTTTGTCTCTGTAGCAGGGCTGGTTTTCGGTGTAGCAAAAGTTTCAATCGTTGAGAAAAAATTGAATTGGTTAGCTTTCCCACTCACACTTCCCCATCACACCTTCTGCTACTCACCATAAGCCTGAAACAGCATAAATTTTCAACAAGGTGCAGGTTTATGGTTTTTAGGCTCGTCAGCATTCTTCCATCGCTGGGAGTTTGACTGCGTAACTTCACAGCCTCTCAGTTAGGGCTACTCAGAAATGGGCACAATATTTATAAGCAAAAAGCGATCTACAAGCGTTTGTTTGACAGAAAAAATAAGGAATTTTAAAGTTCTGGAGATTCAAATTTTACTGATGGGAGGGGTACTCGTGACTTTAATTCTTTAGGCGTAGAAAATTGACTAGTGTTGATGGTCTAGCGGCAGCCATCAGCGTTAGGACCACTTAGCAAAGGCAAAATCCTGTCATACCGGCTTTGCTTCCCTCACACCTGACACCTAACACCTGCTAAACATGAGCGCCTTACTGCAAGCCCTGTTGAGTCCTTCTGGCTTCATCCCCCACGGGCACTGTTACCTTTGGCAGCGTGACCTGGTGAGCCTTCATCTCGTTTCCGATACTCTGATTGCGATCGCCTATTATTCAATTCCTGTCACGCTGCTCTACTTTGTCCACAAACGGCAGGATGTTCCATTTAATCGGCTGTTTCTGTTATTCAGTGCTTTTATTGTGACCTGTGGCACCACCCATCTGATGGAGGTGTGGACGCTGTGGCATTCCACCTATTGGTTATCCGGGGTAATTAAAGCTATCACGGCTGCAATTTCCGTGTATACCGCTTTTGTGTTGGTATCGATCCTGCCCCAAGCACTGGCATTGCCAACCCCAACCCAGTTGGAAGCGGTCAATCGAGAACTGCAACAGGAGATTAATCAGCATCAACAGACAGAAGCCGTTTTGCAACGGATGCACAGTGAACTGGAACTGAGGGTAGCAGAGCGCACAGCCCAACTCGTGGCGGCTAACCAGGACTTGAACGCTGAAATTATTGAACGTCAAAAAGCAGAGACGGCACTGAGGGAAAGTGAAGAACGCCTGCGTCTGGCGCTAGCCGCCGCTAATCAGGGAATTTACGATGTTAATCTCCAGACGGGTGAAGTCATTGTCAACTCTTCCTATGCGGCGATGCTGGGGCACAATCCGGCAGAATTTCAGGAGTCTGCTAGTAACTGGGTACAGCGGATCCATCCCGCAGACCGGGATAGGGCAGTGAAACTTTACCAGGACTATATTGCTGGAGAGATTCCAGACTACCAGTCAGAATTTCGTCTGAAAACCAGCCGTGGGGATTGGATGTGGATTTTGTCTCTGGGCAAAATGGTTGCCTGGGATAAGGATGGTCAGCCGTTGCGGATGTTGGGCACCCATACCGACATTAACGACAGAAAGCAGGCAGAAGCTGAGCGGTTGCGGGCTGAGAAACTGCGGCTTGAGTTAAACCTGCTGGAAAACATTCTGGAAGTAACCTTAGCGGGTTACTGGGATTGGGATATTCCAGGCAATCAGGAGTATTTAAGCCCAACGTTCAAGCGTATGTTTGGTTATGAAGATGATGAGGTGCCCAATACGCCCAAAATCTGGCAACGGTTGATTTTTGCAGAAGATTTGCCGGCGATGCTGGCACGGTTTGAGCAACACATAGACAGTCGTGGACAAATTCCCTATTACAACGAGGTGCGATACCACCACAAGGATGGTTCAACAGTCTGGGTGATCTGTTCCGGGCGGGTGATCGAGTGGGATCGGGAAGGGAAACCCCTGCGGATGATTGGATGCCACATCGATATCACCCAACGTAAGCTGGCAGAAACTCGGTTAGAGGCATCCGAAGCAGAGTTACGTGCCCTCTTTGCGGCAATGACTGACACTGTGATCGTTCGCGATCGCGAAGGACGCTGCCTTAAAATTGCTCCCAATAGTTCCAGTCTTGATCGGGAAGTGCCCGAAATGATTGGCAGAACGCTGCACGAAGTGCTGCCCCCACCAGAAGCAGATTTGCTCCTGGCTAAAATTCATGAGTGTCTGGCGCACCAAATTACCACGTCAGCAGAGTATTGTCTGCCGATTCAGGAAAGGACTGTCTACTTCTTAGCCAGTATTTCCCCGCTTTCGGAAGATGCGGTAATCATCGTTGCCCGCGATATCAGCGATCGTAAACAAATCGAGGAAAACCTGCGTATCCTTTCTGAGCGCTTAACTCTGGCGCTCGAATCGGGTGCCATTGGCATCTGGGAATGGGACTTTGACAATCAAGCCTATTGGGATAACCGGATGTATGAACTCTATGGCATCCCTCCATCCCAACCTGTTCCAGACTTTCAAGCATGGCTCAATTTCGTGCATCCAGATGATCGAGTGATGGTTGAAACGGCTCATCTTACCGCATTACAAAATAGCAACAATATTAATTTAGAGTTCCGCATTATCTGCCTGGATGGCAGTATTCGTTTCTTGAAATCCTATGCCCTGATCCAGGGCAATCAGCAGGGCGAGCCGAGCCGAATCGTGGGTATCAGCTATGACATCACCGATCGCAAACAAACGGAACAGGAACTCATCCACAGTCGAGATTTGCGGGAAGCGATTTTCAATGAGTTAGCTGATGCCCTGTTTCTGGTTGATCCTCAAACGCTACTGATCCTGGACTGTAACCGGAGAGCCGTAGAACTCTTTGGTGCGACTGGTTCTGCCCAATTAATTGGCAGGCAAGGGCATACCCTCCAACGCTATACCTTTTCTGAACAGGAGTTGGCCGATATCGTCTCAGAAATGCAGTCAAAAGGCTTTTGGAGTCGGGAACTGGAGTACGTTACCCTCCAGGGGGAAATCTTCTGGGGCAATATTGCAGCCAAGCCCATTGTGGTCGCTAGTCGGGCGATGAATTTAGTCAGAGTCACGGATATTAGCGATCGCAAACGAGCTGAGAATGCTCTGCGAGACAGCGAACGTCGGTTTGCCACCCTGGCGGCGGCGGTTCCGGTGGCTATCTACCGCTTTAATGCAATAGGTGAGTGTATTTATGTCAACGCCCGTTGGAGTGAGATTACGGGTAGACCTCCAGAAGCAGGACTGGGTACGGAATGGTTAAACACGGTTTATCCAGAGGATCGTGAACGAATTTATACCACAGCATTGGAATGGTCTCAGACCTGTAAAGTCGGTGATCTGTATCGGAACGAAGCCAGAATTTTACGGCCCGATGGTAGCCTCATCTGGTACTTCTGCCAGATGCTGCCTGAAACCGATAGCGAGGGCAACCCAATTGGTTCCGTTGGCATTCTGGCAGACATTACAGACCGCAAACAGGCAGAAGAAGCGTTAGCAAACTATGCCCGTGAAGTCGAAGATCTCTACAACAATGCTCCCTGTGGTTACCATTCCCTGGACACCGAAGGACGATACGTAAATATCAACGAGACAGAACTGCGATGGTTGGGGTATACCCGTGAAGAAATGATCGGCAAACCCTTCACAAACTTTATCACCGAAGCCTCTCGCTCAGTGTTTGAGCAAAACTACCCTCAATTTAAACAACAGGGTTGGGTCAAAGATCTGGAATTTGATTTCATTTGTAAAGATGGCACGCTGTTCCAGGTAGTGCTCAATGCCACAGCCGTGAAAAGTGCAGATCAGCGCTATCTTTATAGTCGGTCTACTCTATTTGATATTCGCGATCGCAAACAGGCTGAGGCGCAACTCCGCCTGAGTAGTGAGCGTCTCAGTCTTGCCAACGCTGAACTTGCCAGAGCCGCCCGCCTCAAGGATGAGTTTCTGGCAGGCATGAGTCATGAACTGCGTACTCCCTTAAATGCGGTTCTGGGGCTTTCAGAGGCACTTCTGGAGGAGGTCTATGGTGACCTCACCCCGGAACAGAAAGACTCGATCCAGATGATCGAAAAAAGTGGTCATCATTTGCTGTCGTTAATCAACGACATTCTCGACCTTTCAAAGATTGAGTCGGGCAAGATGGAACTGGAACTCAGTACGATTCAAGTGCAGCATCTGTGCGAGTCCAGCCTTGCCTTTGTTCAGCAGCAGGCAACCCACAAACAAATCCAACTCAGTTGCCAGATAGATGAAGGTTTAGCTGACCTGGAAGCCGATGAACGCCGATTGCGTCAGGTGCTGGTGAATCTGTTGAGCAATGCCGTCAAATTCACCCCAGAGCAGGGCAGTGTTCAACTTCAGGTCACTGCCAATCCATTGCAAGAGACGATTGAGTTCAGCATTATCGATACGGGCATTGGGATTGCTCCTGAGCAGATGGATCGGCTTTTCCAGCCCTTTGTGCAGTTGGATAGTAGCCTTTCTCGGCGTTACGAGGGTACTGGATTAGGACTGGCATTGGTGCGCCGGATTATGGATCTGCATGGTGGCAGTGTGTCTCTCGAAAGTGAAGCTGGTAAAGGGAGCCGTTTTACCATTGCCCTCCCTTGGGTGCCTCCCACCGATTCAGTTGAGCCGGGTTCACCTGATGGCCTGCCGGAACTTCCCCAGGCAGAGATTGGTCGGGTATTGATTGTCGAAGATTCTGAAACCGCTGCCAGTCAATTGGTGCGTTATCTCACCAGCCTGGGGGCGCAGGCAGTTGTCCATACCCAGGGTGAAGGGGCTGCAACACTGGCAATTGAGCTACAGCCCGATGTCATTATTTTGGATATTCTGCTCCCGGATCAGTCTGGTTGGGATGTGCTGATAGCCTTAAAAGCCAACCCGTCAACCCGGCAGATTCCTGTGATTGTGGTATCCGTGGTGGATTCGCGATCGCGGGCATTGAAACTGGGAGCCGCCGAACATTTGCTGAAGCCCATTACCCGCCAGCAATTTCAACACGCCCTCAACCAGGTGCTTTCAACCACTCCGCCGGTGCCGAAAACTGCCCTGGTGCTCACCCCTAGCCAATCCTCGGTTTCACCGTTAATTCTGCTGGCAGAAGATAACGAAGCCAACATCACCACGACCACCCTTTATCTCCATGCCCATGGGTTGCAGGTCATGGTAGCCCGCAATGGCATGGAAGCCCTTCAGATGGCGCAGCAATACCAACCTGCCCTAATTCTGATGGATATTCAAATGCCAGAGATGGATGGTTTAGAAGCAACCCGCCAGATTCGGGCAGACCCCAAACTGAGTCAGATTCCTATCATTGCGCTTACGGCTCTGGCAATGCCCGGTGATCGCGATCGCTGCCTGGTTGCTGGAGCCAATGAATACATGACCAAACCCGTTAGCCTGAAACAGCTACTTCACCTGATTTTAACCTATGTCCCAACCTTACAAGCCGGAGAGTGAGACTCCTGCTATTCCTGCGGTTCCCTCCCTCCTGGTGGTTGATGATGAACCAACTGGTTTTGCAGTCATCAAAGGTTTACTCCATCGCCAGGGCTATAACCTGACCTATGCCGAGAGTGGTAGAGAAGCTCTAAAACAGCTAGAAGTGATTGCTCCGGATGTGATTTTGCTCGATGTGATGATGCCCGGCATGAATGGAATTGAAGTTTGTCGTGTGATCAAAACAACCCCTGGCTGGCAGTCCATTCCCATCATTATGGTGACTGCCCTAACGGCTAAGGAAGATCTGGCTCGATCGCTGGAAGCGGGAGCCGATGATTTCATTACCAAGCCTGTGAATGGACCAGAACTCCGTGCCAGAGTCAATTCCATGCTGCGAATTAAACAGCAATATGATGCGCTGAAAGCCACCTTACAGTTGCGGGAAGATATGTCCAATATGGTGGTGCATGACTTGAGAAATCCAACGGCTATCATTCTGTTAAATGCTGAACTGCTTTTGATGGATCACTTTCAAGGCAAAGAATTGGAACGAGTTCAAATGATTGAAAGCTCCGCCAGGACATTGAATTCTCTGATTAACGACCTCCTGCTGATGGCAAAAATGGAAGCAGGCAAGCTGTTACTCAATCTCACCGATGTAGATTTAAATGCGTTAGCAACTGTCGTGCTAGAGAATTTTCAAGCGATCGCTCCCTCCAAACAATTACAGCTAGAATACCAGGCTCCCAAAACGGAGCGGCGGATTTCCGCTGATGTCAACTTGTTGAACCGATTGATTGACAACTTACTTTCTAATGCAGTCAAGTTCTCTCCATCGGGAAGCAAAATCACTTTACGGATTGACTATCCATTTGCATCTCCTTCAGATAACCTATTGCCTGTCCAGGCAAGAATTCAGGTTACTGATATGGGACCCGGTATTAAACAAGAACTGCGGCAGCAGATCTTTAAAAAGTATGAGATTGGCGAATCTATCACCGGAGCTAACCAAATTGGTTTAGGTTTGACATTTTGCAAAATAGTGGCTGAAGCTCATGGCGGGCGTATCTTCGTTGAAGAGAACGTACCGCAAGGTTCAATCTTTACAGTAGAGATTTAGGCTGGGCAACAAAAACTTCAATCTCATCCGTTTTAGAGATACCAGTCATTACGGTTTCGGCTACCAGGGTATGGGGACGCTTCAATCTGATCTGTGCCGTTGGTTGCTGAAATGCCACTCTAGTAAGGGATCCGCGCTACGATTTCCAGGACATAAAACCCGGATAGGAGCGATCGCGGTAAATCGCGTTATCACAAACACAAGCATGCCGACCAGAACTTGAATCATCAATCTTGAACCCATTGATGAATGGGTTCAAGATTGATGATTGACTAACCAATCTTTTTTGTAGTCATTGTGGTTAATCCAATTTGGTATAAGCAGTTCAGTCCTCCTGGCAATTGCGAGAGAATAGAGCTTAAACCAACCAGGAATCCGGAGGCATACCGTGGCTCGCAAGCAATCAAAGGGAACCTGCACCTACTGTGGCAAAGAGCTTTCCAAAGCAGGCATGACCAAACACCTGACCACCTGCCCCCAGCGTCAGGAAGCGATCGCCACGGCTGAAAACAAAAAAGGTAGCAGCGAAGTACTCTATCACCTGCGTGTCCAGGATGCCTATAGCAGCGTTTTCTGGCTCGATCTGGAAATGCGGGGCACCAAAACCTTGCAAGACCTCGATAACTACCTGCGGGCAATCTGGCTGGAGTGCTGTGGACACATGAGCCAATTTTCCCTGGGAGGCGGATTTGCACGGGAAGTCGGAATGCGCCGGAAAATCAGCGATGTGTTTCAACCAGGGAGCGGACTTACCCACATCTACGATTTTGGTACCTCTTCAGAAACCATCGTTAAATGTGTCGAGGTGCGGGAAGGGAAACCTCTGACTAATAAGGCGATCGCCCTGATGGCGCGAAACAACATGCCAGAGTATACCTGTATCGAGTGTGGCAAACCGGCAACTCACCTGTGCATGGAATGCATATATGAAGACCAGACAGAAGGAACTTTGTGCGACCAGCACACGGAAAACCACCCCCATGACAATTACGGAGAACCCCTGCCCCTGGTCAACTCTCCTCGCATGGGAATGTGTGGCTACGATGGTCCCGCAGAACCACCTTACTAGTAGACTGGGGCGTAAGTTTGGCAACGCTTGTAAAGGTGTTACACCGATCCAAACGGACTTGTGGGCACATCAAAGTTCAGGAGGGGCTTGGCAGTGCCAAGCCCGTACCAGGATCTGCCGTGGATTCAATTCAAATTGGTATTAAATGTTAGGTAAGTAGGTGGGACTAATTAAATATAAGACCTGTGTAGGTTGGGTTGAGGCACGTAGCTTGCTTCCCGCAGGGTAACCCAACACCCGCATGGGTTACGCTATCGCTCTAGCGTAGCCATGCCGAAGGCTATACCCATCCTAC
Source organism: Kovacikia sp. CALU 1929 (assembly GCF_056784235.1). NCBI lineage: Bacteria > Bacillati > Cyanobacteriota > Cyanophyceae > Leptolyngbyales > Leptolyngbyaceae > Kovacikia > Kovacikia sp. CALU 1929. The sequence goes on along the minus strand of NZ_JBXBCF010000066.1, from coordinate 11,337 downwards.
AGTTGATTCCACCTACCTACTTATCAGGAATAGTAGGTAGATTTACCCCAAACCCCCAAGGAGAGGTAGAACCCCTTCAGCCCTTACAAAACTTTCGTTTTGCTGTAGTAGTGGAATCAAGACAGAAGTAGGAAAGCAAAAGGTAAACCTGCCACCTGCCATACCAGTAATTTCCCTACTCCTTAACACTGGCTTCACAAACAGGCAATCCCTGCTAATTTTGCGTTCAAGTTCAAATGTCAGCTTTAAGGGGAAAAAATTTCTGTGCTGTACTTAAGAGAATGTGAGCATTTTTGGGCTGAATAATCTAAGTGTCTCCCCTGCCCAGAAAAATTCTGCTGAGGGTTCAGCCCCGGCAGGATAGGCTACCAACCAGCTTGGTAAGTCGTTCAATTGCTTGAAATTCCTAAGTAAAACACAGTTTAAACATGGGTTCTACAGCAAAAATTGGGGTGGTTGTCATCGGGCGGAATGAAGGCGATCGCCTGATCCGCAGTCTGGATTCCGTGGTAGACGGCTCCCGTGTCGTCGTGTATGTTGACTCCGGTTCCACCGATGGCAGTTGTGAAGCCGCCCGCGATCGCGGCGTTGAAATCGTCAACCTGGATATGTCCGTCCCCTTTACTGCCGCCCGTGCCCGTAACGCCGGTTTCGAGCGTCTACAAAAAATTTACCCCGATATTGAGTACGTTCAGTTCATCGATGGGGACTGTGAAGTGGTTGCCGGATGGATCGAAACCGCCGCCGCCGTCCTCGATACTCGCCCAGAGGTGGTTGCCGTCTGTGGCTGGCGACGAGAACGTCACCCAGAACAGAGCGTCTTCAATCGCATCTGTGATGTGGAATGGCGCATGTCCCCAGCAGGGGAAGACCGCTCCTTTGGGGGAGATGTCCTGGTTCGTGCCCAACCCCTCGCTGCCGTAGGTGGCTATGACCCGATTGTGATTGCGGGTGAAGATGACGAGTTAAGTGTGCGCCTGCTTCAGAAAGGAGGCAAAATTTTCCGACTCGACCGGGTCAGCACCCTGCATGATGCCGATATGCATCGGCTTTCTCAGTGGTGGAACCGGGCTAAACGCTGTGGCTACGCCTATTCCCTGGTTTCCTCAATGCATGGAGCGAGTTCCGAACGCAAATTTGTTAAAGAGGTGCGTCGTACCTGGATTTGGGGCTTCGTTGTGCCCTTCACCGCCCTGGTGCTATCTCCCCTGACCAGTGGACTTTCCCTTCTCCTCCTGGCTCGCTATCCCCTAACTGCCCTCAAGACCATCTACAGCACCCACCGCCAGGGCATTTCCTGGGACGACAGCATCCCCTGGGGGTTATCTTGTAGTGCCTCGGTATTCCCAGAGGTCGTTGGAGCAATTAAGTTTCAGTTCAACCGCCTGCGGAATCACCAGCACGAAATCATTGAGTACAAGAGTGCCCAGGTTTCTGTCGCAAACGCCATTCAACCAACGAGGAGATAAGGTCAATGACATTGGACAACGGAAACAAGCAGCCCGTTCGCGTCGCCCTCCTGGGCACTGGCTACATCGCCGACTTTCACCACGCTGCTCTGCGCCTGCTACCCAACGTCAGCGTTGAAGCGGTGTGTGACTTGAACCGCACCCTGGCACAGCAGTTTGCCGGGGCAAAAGGGATTCCCAAGATCTACTCTGATCTGGGAGAAATGCTGGCAAAGGAAAATCTAGATGTGGTGCATGTGTTGACCCCACCTCACATTCACTTCCAGACTAGTGCTCAAATTCTGGCAGCCGGGGTCGATGCGTTGATTGAAAAGCCCCTCTGCCATCAGGTGAGCCAGTGTCAGGAACTACGCCAGCAGGCGGCGGCAGCCGGTCGAGTGATCGGAGTCAGCCACAATTTTCTCTATTTCCCCGCCTACGAACAGTTAGTTGCCGATGTCCGTAGTGGTCGTCTGGGGCAGATTGATCAGGTAGACATTATCTGGAACAAGGAACTGGGTCAGTTACGGGGTGGTCCCTTTGGAGCCTGGATGCTGCAAACCCCCAAAAACATCTTGTTTGAGGTCTGCCCCCATTCCTTTGCCCATGTCGTTCATCTCCTGGGAGAACCAGATTCCATCAGCGTGGATGTAAACGACCGGATTGAGTTACCCCGTGGGCTGGAGTTTTATCGCCGCTGGGAAATTCGTGGCTGGAAGGGAAACACCAGTATTCGCATCCGCTTTTCTTTTGTTGATGGTTACCCAGAACACTATATCCATGTGCGGGGAACCAATGCCGCCGCCCGGGTCGATTTTGAAAATAATACCTACACGGTTCAGGAACATACTCCCTACCTGCTGGATATAGACCGCTTTGCAACTGTCGTCACCACTGCGCGAGATGCCGCGCTGCAAGCCACTGGCACCCTGGCAAATGCCGTTCTGGCAAAGGCAAAACTGTCCAAAAAAGCGGGTCCCTTTGCCTATAGTATTGCCCGTACCATTGAAAGCTTCTACCAAGATCGCGGCAGCAAACTAGATGAGCGAGTCGATCCGGAGATTGGGGAACGGGCGATCGCCCTGGCAGAACAGATTGCCCGGGAAACCAATATCCCCATGCCTGAAAAGTCAATTTCAACTCTGCCCAACTTTGCCACCCCGCCAGCACAGAAGTCCACTGTGTTAGTCATCGGTGGGACTGGATTCATTGGTCAGGCATTGGTTCATCGTCTGCGCCAGGAAGGTTACGGGGTAAGGGTTCTCAGCCGTAGTCCGAGTAGCGTCCCTACCGAGTTACAGCAACTCCAGATTGAGCTGGCGAAGGGAGACTTTGCGGATGAGTCCGCGATGGACGCTGCCCTGGAGGGAATTGAGTATGTCTTTCACCTGGCAAGGGGGAGTGGCAAAACCTGGGATAACTACCTGCAAACTGATGTGGAACCAACCCGAAAAGTCGCTGAACTTTGTCTCAAGCATGGAGTGAAGCGGTTGTTCTACACTTCCTCGATCGCCATTTACTACGCAGGCAAAAACGCTGGCACTATTACCGAGGAAACCAAACCGAGCAAAGGTATGATGCGGGTCGCCCCCTACTCCCGCTCTAAGATTGAGAACGAACGGATTCTGCTGGAACTCCATCAGCAGAAAGGGCTACCCGTTGTGATTCTCCGCCCTGGTGTCGTTCTGGGTGCCGGTGGAAACCCCTACCACTGGGGGATTGCCGCCTGGCCCTACAACTCGGTCTGTAACCTATGGGGTAATGGAGAAAATCCCTTACCGTTGGTGCTGGTCGAGGATGTGGCAGATGCACTGGTGCGGGCAATCCATACCCCCAACATTGAAGGGGAATCATTCAATCTCGCCAGTCCTCCCTGCATCAGCGCCAACGAGTACCTGGATGAGTTTGAGCATCAGGCTGGGATTAAAATTAAGCGCGTCCCCATGCCCGCCTGGCGGATGTATACCTCATCCCTGGCGAAGTGGAGTTTAAAACGGATCGGACAGGATCCCTATGCCGCCTTCCCCAGCTTTGAGGACTGCGATGGGCGCAGTCTAGCAGCGGTGTTTGACTGCTCTAAGGCAGAAAAGCAACTGGGCTGGTCTCCAGTCAAAGACCGGGAAACGCTCCTACGGGAGGGCATTCAGGTTCCAGTGGAGCAGTTTTTTAAATAAACGAGCTTCAGATCCCCGGAATGTTCAAGATTCTGGGGATTTTAGTGAGTTTTTAGAGTAGCAAAGTCGTAGGGTGGGCAAGGCTAAATATCTATCCGAAACGCCCTTGCGTAGGGGGTGGCATTACCCACCTACCTGGATTGATGCTGCTCTGCGATTCAATCGCCATGTCAAACCGCATGGAAATATGATTGGGCGGCTTCGTGATTCCTCATTCCTCTCATACAGCGATTTCTGGCACTGTTGAAAAGCGGGATGAACTAAGACGACGTTTCAGTTCATCCAGTACCTTTTTCATCCCCAGATTCAGCAACGCCCCGATTTCTAGATGAGTAAACCACAATGACGTGTGGATGGGTAAATGGGTGTGGCTGATGCAAGGGGAAACGGTTGTAAGCCCTAAGTAAACGCTGATCGGATGAAGTTCCAGATCTTCATCCCCAATTGTTGAATCCATATAAGCCAGCGATCGCTAGATGAAGGGAGGAGCGATCGCCCCTCTTTTTCGACTGCGGCTGGAGCAATGTTTAGCACCTCGTAGAGCGAGTATTCTCCACTTTTACCGGGAAGCTGCACCTGAAAATAGGGGTTGACAGTCACCAGGTCTTTGACTTCCTGGTATGCTTTTTCTGAGATCAGAAAAGACGTGCCTAAAGGTTTGTTCGCTGCCTCTACCCGACTGGCAAGGTTTACCGCATCCCCGATCGCCGTCCATACGGGAGCTTTCGGGTCACCAATCGTACCGATTACTGTAGTACCGTAGTTAATCCCAATCCCCATTCGCAATCGTCGATGGTAAAGCGCTTCCAGGGAAGGATTGAGACGTTCAAGCGCATCCAGCATATCGAGTCCGGCACGCACAGCTCGTTCCACGGCTTGTTTGGGGTCGTCTACGCCAAACAGCGCCATCAGTCCATCCCCCATATACACATTCACAAAACCACCGTGCCGCTGAATTTCCTGCCCCATAAGCTGAAAGTAGCGATCGAGGACATAGATTACGTCATAGGGCAGCAGTGCTTCCGAGAAGGGGGTAAACCCACGAATGTCGGCAAATAGGATTGCAATTTTCTGCTCCTGTCCCTTAAAACTGGGCGCAACTTTGCCCGATGCCTCATCATGGAACATCCCCATATCGTGGGCATCCAGGGACAACCGTCGCAAGGTAATTGTGCCCTCCCCCAAAATTTCGGTCTGACAGGCAAGGCGCACTTCTGGGTTCAGGTGCAGCCGCTGTGCCAGTTCTTGCTCGGCGGGGGTGCGCGGGGCGCAGTAATCCAATCCTTCGGTAATCAGAACTCGGCAGGTTGAACAGCGGGCATTACCACCACAAACATGGGTATGGGGAATTCCCGCTTCTAAGGCAGCATCCAGCAAAGTGAAAATATCCTGCCCTGGTTGCACCAGTCGCTCGTCAGGCAGATAGTAAATGTGTGGCATACAGGTTCAAATCCGGGTTCCTGTTGTGAATTTACTCTAACTCATGCCCAAAACCCGGAGAGTGGTGTCTACAAATTGTGAATACCCTTTAAAGGAAGGTTCCCAGAGAAAGCTGCATTCGCTAAACCCCGTCCAACTTGGAAACCTGGAGTGTGCCAGGTTAGCCCTCACCCTAAATCCCTCGCCCGCGAATGGAGAGGGACTTTGAATGGTTCTTCCGGCTCCTGTCGCCCCCTGGAGAGGGCTGGGGGTGAGGGCTATGAGCACGAACCAGTTTTGGTGTACTTTGCAGACACTTGGAGGACTTCTCAGGAGGCAGCAGTGGCAAATCAAAACACATCCCAGTCGCTCAAACGGCAACTTGGGATCTGGGGGGCGATCGCCCTTGGATTAGGCTCCATTGTGGGAGCGGGAGTCTTTGTCAGTATAGGGATTGCTGCCGGAGTGGCGGGTCCGGCAATGATTATGTCGCTGGCGATCGCAGCCTTTGTGGCAACCTGCAATGGGTTAAATAGTGCCCAACTGGCTGCCAGCCATCCCGTTAGTGGAGGGGCATATGAGTACGGATACAAATATCTGAATCCCTGGATGGGGTTTACGGCGGGTTGGATGTTTTTAATTGCCAAATCTGCCTCGGCTGCAACCGCCGCTTTAGGATTCGCGGGTTATTTACTAAATCTACTAGGCGTGTCTGATCGGGGTGCGTTAGTCCCGACGGCTTTAGGGGCAGTGATTGCACTAACGGTGGTTGTGTTAACGGGCATCCGACGCTCGAATCAAATCAACATTGCGATCGTCTCCATTACCCTGCTATCCCTGACCTTCTTTATCGTGGCTGGTTTACCGTCCACACTGACCACCGGGCTGGAAAATTTCACCCCCTTTTTCCAGCCTGGAGAAGCTGGCAACTCGATCGCAGCTATTCTTCAAGCAACCGCGCTCATGTTTGTGGCTTACACAGGCTACGGAAGAATTGCCACCCTCGGTGAAGAAGTGCAGGAGCCACAAAAAACAATTCCCAGAGCCGTCATCACCACCCTGGTTCTAACCATGCTGCTCTATATCGGAGTGGCAGTTGTGGGCATTGGGTCTGTCGGATCTGCCCAGTTGGGAAATGTAACCAGTCAGCAGGTGGCTCCTCTAGAAATTGCAGCTCGCACTTTCAATATCCCAGGTAGTTCACTGATTCTGGCAATTGGCGCGGTGACAGCAACCCTGGGGGTCTTGCTAAATCTGATTCTGGGGTTATCCCGTGTCCTGCTTGCCATGGGGCGACGACGGGATATGCCAGGTGCAGTCGCCCGCCTGAACGCCTCGGAAACGACTCCCTATGTAGCCGTCATTGTGATGGGAATTGCGATCGCCAGTCTGGTTCTGATTGGGGATGTGAGAGTCACCTGGTCATTCAGTGCCTTCACGGTCCTGGTGTATTATGCCTTAACCGATCTGGCTGCCCTTCAGATTCCCGATCGCGATCGGCTCTACCCCAAATGGATTGCCTGGGTCGGGCTGGCAGCTTGTTTGTTTCTAGCCTTCTGGGTCGATCAGCGCGTTTGGTTAGTTGGGTTAGGCTTAATTGCCGCAGGTTTGCTGTGGCGGTTCATCCTGCGTAAATTTTCTGCCCACTTTGTTGAAGATTAATAGTTTACAGTAATTATGTACTGATTGTGGGCATGGATGCGATGTCGGGTAAGTTAGTTGATTATGAAGCGGCGATCGCTACTTTAAAGCAAGCTGATGCTACTCTGGCAGTCTTAATCGATCAGGTTGGAGCCTGCCAACTTAACCAGCACCAGCAGACGGGAGATTTGCTGCACTCGCTTTCTGAATCCATCATTTTTCAGCAGCTTTCAGGCAAAGCCGCCGCCACCATTCACCGTCGGTTTCTCCAGCTTTACCCAGACAAACCCTTCCCGACTGCCCAGGACATTCTGCAAACTCCCGATGAGTTACTGAGAGGAGCAGGGGTTTCACGCTCCAAGGCTGCATACCTGAAGGATCTGGCACAGAAAGTGCTGGATGGCTTGCCAACCCTGGAAGATCTAGAAGGGATGGAAGATGCAGCCATCATCCAGACGTTAACCTCAGTTAAAGGAATTGGACGCTGGACGGTGCAAATGCTGTTAATTTTCCGCTTGCACCGTTGGGATGTTCTTCCCATAGAGGATCTGGGAATTCGTTCAGGCATTCGCAAAGTTTATGGCTTACCAGAACTTCCCGACAAGAAAACCGTAGAACGTCTTGGCGAGTCTTGGAAGCCTTACCGAACCATCGCCGCCTGGTATCTGTGGCGTAGCCTGGAGAAGGGCGTGGGCTGAGGGTTTTTTAGAGTTGTTAGTTGTTATTTTTTAGAGAAGGGAGAGAAGGGAGACAGGGAGAGAAATCAGCGGATCACCCATCCGCCTTTTTGAGATAACTTGCCAGGGCATGGAGACCCAGACGATAGCTATCAATGCCAAATCCGCTAATTTGACCGATCGCTACCGGGGCGATATAAGAGTGATGACGGAATTCTTCGCGGCGATAAATATTACTGAGGTGGACTTCAACCGTAGGTAGGCTGACAGCGGCGATCGCATCTCGAAGTGCGACACTGGTATGGGTGTAAGCCCCTGCATTGATTAAAAGTCCTTGGTGCTTCCCAAAAGCAGCATGAATTTGGTCAACCAGAACCCCTTCATGGTTTGACTGTAAGGAGAAGACTGATACCTGAAGCTGTTCCGCCTCTACCTCTAGAAGACGAACTATATCATCCAGCGTCGAGGAACCGTAGATCCCTGGCTCTCGCTTACCCAGAAGATTCAGGTTTGGTCCGTGAAGTACCAATATGCTGAACAAGCAGCAAAACCTAATTAACGAACTACTTATTATCGGCGTTGATGGTCATTCACCGGCACCGGGATCGGCTCAGCTTCGGGCTGCACATCCGGACCCAAAAGCGATTCAATCAATCTTCGGGTCCATTCCTTGAGTTTCTCAAGCACCTTATCAAGGTAGTCCATTGAATCAATAGCTCCTTCGCTACGGCTTGGCTAGTTCTAACGCCCCTTATGACATTAGATTTTTAGCCTAGCCTGGTTACCTATAAAAATTGTACCCAATTTATCAATTCAGCAACAGTTGGCAAACAGGAGATTAAGAATTCGCTCAAAACCAGCAGGGCAATGGGTGACAGGGATCAGGTGTGTGAAATCAGCCCCAGAATTACTGATTAGCATTTATGAACGTTTATTCTAAAATTGAGCACCGAACTTATACTTACCCTGCTTAACTTATTTTCCCATCGCTAACAATTGACGACGTAAATGGTCCAGGGCTGTGCATGCGCTCAGATGGCGAATCCAGTCCCGTCCCCGCGTGGCTCCAAAGCCGTATTCAAAGCTTTGCACCTGATCGGGTCCTGCCAGCCCAATGTAAACTAAGCCAACGGGTTTCACTGGAGTACCGCCATCGGGTCCGGCAATTCCGGTAATGCTGAGTCCCCAGGTGGTGCCCAGGCGATCGCGCACGCTCGCTGCCATTTGTTCGGCAATCAGGGCACTAACAGCTCCCTGAGTTGCCAGGTCTGCTGGATTAACACCCAGCAACCCGACTTTAACGGAGTTGTCGTAGGAAATCACGCCGCCCCAAAAATAGGAAGAGCTACCGGGAACTGCCGTAATCAGGCTACCCAGCTCCCCACCTGTACAGGATTCGGCAACTGCAAGAGTGGTTCCGGTGGTTTTCAGCAAATCCCCCACCACCGATGCCAGAGTGTCTTCATCAACACCGTAGCAGTGCAATCCGCCAAGCTGTCGAAGCTGTTGCTCAATGGGTGCAATTAACGCCTGGGCAGAAGATTCGGAACTGGCGAGGGCAGAGATCCGTAGTTTGACCTCCCCGTGATTGGCATAGGGGGCAACGGTGGGATTTTGTAAGTCAAAAAAGGGATTGACCTTTTCTGCCAATGTTGATTCGGCAATCCCCCAAAATCGGAGAGTCCGACTGTAGATGATCGTTTGTCCCCAGCCCTGGCTGCTCAGGTAGGGAACGGCAACCTCATGCCACATACACCGCATTTCCACAGGCACGCCGGGGAAGGTCAGTAGGGTGAGGTTAGGGCGAGGATGCCAGATGATACCGGGAGCGCTGCCAGTGGAATTGGTCAGAATCGCTGCCCCTTCCGGCAAAAGTGCCTGCTTTCGGTTATTGGGGGTCATCGTTCGTCCCCGCTGGGCAAACTTTTGCAGAATGTCTTCCACAACTTCTGCATGTTCGACCAGGGGAACACTAAAAAAGTCTGCCAGAGTCTCATGGGTCAGGTCATCGGGAGTGGGACCCAACCCCCCTGTAAAGATGAGTAGCTGGGCGCGATCGCAGGCAACCGCAACCGCCTGTTTGATCCGCTCTGGATTATCACCTACAACCGTCTGATAATAATGAGCAATCCCCAGGCGTGCTAACTCCTGGGCTAAAAACTGGGCATTGGTGTTTAAAATATCGCCCAGCAACAGTTCGGTCCCAACACAGATGACTTCCGCAGAGCCATTCATGGTTATACCTGCGGCTGACGGCGACGAGCAGCCTTCCAAACCTGCCAGCTAATGAAGCCTAACAAAATGGTGGCGGCGATCGCGTATCCCCAACCACTTGGCATGTTAGAAATTGCCATTGCCAGACTGCCAACCCAAAGGGTAAGGGCGTAGATAAACAATACGATCAATCGTTGGGGCAGTCCCGCCTGTAAAAGACGATGATGGAGGTGGCGTTTATCCGCTGCAAAGGGAGACTTGCCTCGCCGCAACCGATCCACAATCACAGAAGAAATATCTAGAATTGGCACTGCAAGAATCAGATAAGGAAGCAGAACCGCGACCGTAGTGACCCCTTTAACCAGACCAATGACACCAATGCCAGCCAGCGTAAAGCCCATGAAATAGGCTCCCCCATCTCCCATAAAGATTTGAGCCGGATTAAAGTTGTAGCGCAAGAATCCCAATGCTCCACCTGCCAGTGCAGCGGCAATCAGGGCGGCGGCTGGCTGATTCATAAACAGGCAGACAATCATCATAACGACAGCGGCAATCCCAGAAACCCCCGCAGCCAAGCCATCTAGCCCATCAATCATATTGATCGCATTTGCCATGCCGACTAGCCAGACCACTGTAATCAAAAGGCTGATCCAGTCCTGTAGCTGGACTAAACCCATAAACGGGATGGTCAAAAAATGGATTTGAACCCCTGCCTGCCATGCCATCCCTGCCACAAGCAACTGCATGACCAGACGACTGAGGGCAGGTAGGGTAAATAGATCATCTGCCAGCCCAATTAAGAAGAAGGCAAGCCCACCAATGGTCACTCCCCAAACCTCATATTCTTTGGAGGGTGGAAGGTCACCAAAACCATCCATCCACCAAATCAACAGCAGAGCGACGAGGGTGCCGGCAAAAATAGAGACTCCCCCTAAACGAACCATTGGTCGTTTATGGATCTTTCGTCCGCCGGGATGGTCTACTAATCCAGCCTTTAGCCCGATTTTTTTAACAATCGGAGTGGTGTAGATCACCACCACAAGCGAAATTAGAAAGGCGGTTAGGTGATACAGATGGTGAGGCATCTGGCTTTTATGGGGTCAAGGACAACAACAGGCAGAGTGTACTATATCTCAGGCGAAGATCGACTAAGTTTTGTTAATCGAAATCAATTTTGCCGCCTTTTGAGTAATTTGGCTAACAAAAATCTAAAAAATGAGTAAATTCTACTCCGATGGCTTGATTTATAACCGATCTAATGATTTTATCTACCCACTCTTTCTAAACTTATCTACATAATCCAGACGGTTTTGCAGGAATATTGAGAGTTGAATTATGAGATTTTCGTGAACTGGAGGCTAAGTAAATGGGTAAATGTACTGAGCTGCCAACTCCTAAACTGTAGCGTTTTTAGGGTTGAGAACACAGCAGGTGTGAGGTTTTAGGTGTCAGGTGTACGGTTAAATTGCTTGTAGCGTTTCTGCGTCCAGTGGGGTACTGGCAATGGCTTAAGCCTCTTGTTACAACACATAGGGTGTACTTCATTTGTTTGAGAATTGCTTATTCAGTAAGGGGTTTTGGCATTAGTTTGTACCCCACTCGTTTGAAAATCCCAATAAATTTGGGCGTTGCTGAATAGAAATATGATTTACTGCGGGACGGGCACATCACCAAATTTGAGGTAGTGTAGTAGCAAGCGAATCGAGTGCTTCAGCATTTCTACGGACTTGGAATAGCACAAGGTCTTGCGATGCAACCGGGCAA